>DGWL01000095.1:2052-11773 GCA_002396125.1 Porphyromonadaceae bacterium UBA4259 | reverse complement strand
GCCGGCTCCATGATGGGCTCGGGTGGTATGATTGTAATGGACGAGGACGACTGCATGGTATCGGTTGCCAAGTTCTACCTTGAGTTCACCGTGGGTGAGTCGTGTGGAAAGTGCACCCCATGCCGCATCGGTAACAAGCGCATGCTTGAGATTCTCACACGCATCACCGAGGGCAAGGGCACAATGGACGATATCGAGCACTTGAAGTCGCTCGCCGCCACTATCAAGGACACCGCATTGTGTGGCCTTGGCCAGACCTCTCCTAACCCTGTGTTGTCGACCATCGACAACTTCTACGATGAATATGTTGAGCATGTTAAGAAGCACACTTGCCGCGCTAAGCAGTGCAAGGCCTTGCTGACCTACACCGTTAACCCCGAGAAGTGTAAGGGTTGCGGCGCTTGTGCCCGCAATTGTCCTGCCGACGCTATCATGGGCGATGTGCGCAAGCCACATGTGATTAATCCATTCAAGTGCATCCGTTGTGGCATGTGCCAGTCACGCTGCCGCTTCGACGCTATTCATGTTTTCTAAAATCACACATCATTCATCATGGAAGAGAAATTGATCAAATTAACAATAGATAATCATGTAGTGGAAGTACCACAAGGCACTACACTGCTTGAGGCCGGCGAGCTCGTCGGCATCGAAATTCCCACACTGTGCCACATCGACCTCAAGGGCACATGCGTGAAAAACAAACCCGCCTCGTGCCGCTTGTGTGTAGTAGAGGTGGAAGGACGCCGCAATCTGGCTCCCGCATGCGCGACCAACTGCACGCCCGACATGGTGGTACACACCAACTCGGCTCGCGTGATTCGTGCCCGCAAGACCGTTGCCGAGCTCATCTTGAGCGATCACCCCAACGATTGCCTCACCTGCCCCAAGTGTAGCGATTGCGAACTTCAGCGCCTGGTAATGCGCCTGAACATTCGCCAGATGCCCTACAACGACGGCGAGAAGAGCGAGCGCAAAAACGAGGTCACAGCCGCCATCACCCGCAACATGGAGAAGTGCATCTATTGCCGCCGTTGCGAGAGCGTTTGTAACAACGTTCAGAGTGTGGGTGTGCTTGGCGCCATTCGTCGTGGTTTTGACACGACCATCGCTCCAACATTTGACCGAATGTTTAAGGATACCGACTGCACCTATTGCGGTCAGTGCGTTGCGGTTTGCCCCGTGGGCGCTCTCACCGAGCGTGACTACACCGACCAGTTGATGGCCGACATTACCAACCCCGACAAAATTGTCATTGCCCAGCCTGCTCCAGCAGTTCGCTTTGGTCTTGGCGAGGAATTTGGCCTCAAGCCCGGCACAATTGTCACCGGCAAGCTGGCCACAGCACTTCGCGACTTGGGCTTCGACTACGTGTTTGACACCGACTTCGGTGCCGACCTCACCATCATGGAGGAGGGAGCTGAAATACTTGACCGCCTCAAGAAATTCCTTGCCGGCGACAAGAGTGTGAAACTCCCCATCATGACCTCTTGCTGCCCCGCCTGGGTTAACTTCTATGAGCACAACTACCCCGACCTGCTTGACTATCCCTCGAGTGCCAAGTCGCCCGCCCAGATGTTTGGCGCTATTGCCAAGACTTACTGGGCCGAGAAGATGGGCATCCCACGCGAGAAACTGGTGGTTGTATCAATCATGCCCTGCTTGGCCAAGAAATATGAGTGTACACGCGAGGAATTCAAGGTTGACGGCAACCCCGACGTGGACTACAGCATCACCACTCGCGAGCTAGCTCGCCTCATCAAGCGCGCCAACATCAACTTCGCAAATCTTCCCGAGAGCAACTTCGACAGCCCACTGGGAGAGTCGACTGGTGCCGCCGCCATCTTTGGCGTTACCGGTGGTGTGATGGAAGCAGCGTTGCGCACAGTCTATGAGGTTTACACCGGCAAGACTCTGCCTCGCATCAACTTCGACGAGGTTCGCGGTTTCGACGGTATTCGCGAAGCCACTATCGATCTCAACGGCTTTGAGTTGAAGGTGTGCGTAGCCCACACTCTGAGCAATGCCCGCATCATTATGGACAAACTGCGTGCAGGCGAGCTCGATTATCACGTGGTTGAGGTCATGGCATGCCCCAGTGGTTGCATTGGCGGTGCCGGTCAACCCTATCACCATGGCAATATCGAGGTTCTCAAGGCCCGCTGCGAGGCACTCTATGCCGAGGATGAGGGCAAGCCCATCCGCAAGAGTCACGAGAATCCCGACATCAAGAAGCTCTACAAGGAATTCCTGGGTGAGCCCTTGAGCGAGAAGTCGCATCACCTGCTCCACACTCATTATTTTGACAAATCAATTAAGTAAATTGGCTAAAACCTAGATAATTATGACAAAAGAAATAAAACTGGCATGTAATGTCATTGAGCAGGTGGAAGCCATCTGCGACAAGCACGGCAACAAGCCTGGCGAGTTGATTAACATCTTGCATGAGGCACAGTCGCTGCACGGCTATCTCCCCGAGGAGATGCAGCGCATCATTGCCCGCAAGCTCAACATACCTGCCTCGAAGGTGTATGGCGTGGTTACGTTCTACTCGTTCTTCACCATGACCCCCAAGGGCAAGCACCCCATCTCGGTGTGCTTGGGAACCGCATGCTACGTGCGTGGCTCGGAGCGATTGCTCGATGAGATAAAGCGCACCCTCAACATTGAGGTTGGCGAGACGACCCCCGACGGCAAGTTCTCGCTCGACTGCCTGCGTTGCGTGGGTGCCTGCGGTCTCGCTCCAGTGGTTACCATTGGCGAGAAGGTCTATGGCCGCTTGCAGCCCAAGGACATCAGCAAGATTCTGGAGGAAGTGAGCGATTAATCAAGTCGACATTTACACATTATATTAAATTGACCACAATGCCCAACAACGGCATTGTGGTCAATTTCTTTCATGTATAAATTAAAAAAACAGGCATATTCTTGGTGGAGAGAGTCAGAATTAGTAATTTTGCACTAAATCTAGACCGAAGACAATGAATAATTCAGGACCTAAAACTCAAGATATAAATAGCGAGAACAAAGCATCTGCAACAAGTAAAAATGCCAATGCTGCGACAAGTGTGCAATATGGCCTGCATGGCAATGAATACGTGCAGGTGCAGTGTTGTGGTGGCAAAGGTTGCCGCAAACATGATGGCGAGCGCATCATCAACATGTTCAAGGTGCTACTTCATGCCCATGGCGTAGACGACCTTGTTGACGTTGTAACCTCGGGATGTTTTGGTTTTTGCGCTAAGGGTCCCATTGTGCGCATCCTGCCCGATAACATAACCTACACTCACGTCAAGCCAGAAGATGTGAACGTGATTGTAGAGAAGCATGTGGTGCGAGGCGAACTAGTCGATGAATTGAGATATGTCGAGGTGGCAGCTCAGCACATTGAAGTGGAATCACAGCATTGGAGTTCGTTCAAGCGCCCGGTATCGCTCGACTCAATGCTCAACAACTACATCTACGAGATAGGTGGCACTCCATTCTTGAATGTGCTGTCCTATGCCATCGACCCCGAGAAGTGCCGCGGATGCACCGCCTGCAAGCGCAATTGCCCGGTTAATGCCATCACCGGCAATGTTAAGCAACCTCACACGATTAACCCCTACAAGTGTACTTGCTGCGGCAAGTGCAAGTCGAAGTGCAAGTTCGACGCTATTGATGGCCCCATTGGAGTGCTTGACGAACGCAACTCGATAAATGACGTTCTGGCCGATATAAAAAACACCGACAAACTCGTTATAGCCCAAACAGCGCCTGCTGTGCGCTATGCCCTTGGCGAGGAGTTTGATTTCTCTCCAGGCACGGTGGTTACCGGTAAAATGGTAACCGCATTGCGGCAATTGGGGTTTGACTATGTATTTGATACCAACTTCGGAGCCGACTTCACGATTATGGAGGAAAGCGCCGAACTCATCGACCGCCTTAAGCGTCTCAAGGCCGGTGACCCCGACGTGAAGTTGCCCATGACCACCTCTTGCTGCCCTGCTTGGGTCAATTTCTTTGAAAATGATTATCCCGACCTGCGCCAATACCCCTCGACCTGCAAGTCGCCCGCGCAGATGTTTGGGACTCTCGCAAAAACTTATTGGGCCGAAAAGATAGGCATTCCACGGGAAAACATCTCGGTCATTTCAATAATGCCATGTGTCGCAAAAAAATATGAATGCGCGCGTGATGAGTTTATCTATGACGGAATCCCCGACGTTGACTGTAGCATCACAACGCTTGAGCTTGCCGAGATGATAAAGAATCAAGGTATTGATTTCGCAGATCTTCCCGACAGTCAATTTGATTTACCATTGGGCAACGCCACCGGTGCCGGATCCATCTTCGGAACTACCGGCGGTGTGACCGAAGCTGTTTTACGCACCGCCTATGAGCACTTTACAGGGAAAGCCTTGCCTAAAATAGAATTTACCGAGGTGCGTGGAATGGACGGCATTCGCGAGGCCACAATCGACTTGGACGGTTTTGAACTGAAAGTGTGCGTAGTACACACTCTCAACAATGCCCGTGTGATAATGGACAAACTGCGTGCCGGTGAGCTTGACTATCACTTGGTAGAAGTCATGTCGTGTCCCGGCGGCTGCATTGGTGGCACGGGGCAACCTTATCATTATGGCGATATTTCGGTACTCGAAGCTAGGCAGCGTGCCATGTATGCCACCGATGTAACCAAGATTGTGCGCAAGAGTCACGAGAGCCCGGCAGTGAAACAAGTATATGACGAATTCCTTGGCAAGCCACTAGGGAAAAAAGCCCACAAGCTACTTCACACCCACTTCCGTGACAAGTCAATTCTCCAGTAATTCTACTTCGAGAAGAAAGTAGAGCGCCACTTTCACTTTGGTATAGCCACCATGCCGAGAATGCCCTGAAGGTGAGCTATGGCAAGACCGTAGTTGGTGATGGGAACTCCTTGCTGCCTGGCACGATCAATGCGCGAGAGCATGAGTTTGCGGTTGAACATGCAAGCGCCACAATGAATTATCAGGTCGTAGCTCGACAGGTCGGTGGGATAATCTTTGCCGGCATGAATGTCGAAGATGATAGATTCTCCATAGCGCTGCCTGATGAGACGAGGAATCTTAACGCGCCCGATATCCTCACTCATGGGTGCATGAGTGCAGGCCTCGGCAATGAGAACTCGCGATTGTGGTGTGAGACTGTCGATGGCTTGTGCACCTGCAATGAGTTCCTCAACATTTCCTTTATTGGCAGCCATCAGCACTGAGAATGACGTGAGTTTACTTACTGATGGCTTTTTATCATAAACCTGGCGAAACACTTGTGAGTCGGTGACAATGAGTGCAGGCGGCTCTTTCATTGCATCAAGACTTGCCACCATCGTGCTCACATCGCAGCAGGTGACCAGGCAATGCTTGTCGAGCAAGTCACGAATAGTCTGCACTTGTGGCAAGATGAGACGCCCCTTCGGTGCCTGCGGGTCTTGCGGCATTACCAGCATCACGCTATCTCCCGCATTTGCCAAATCGCCTGTAAGACTAGTGCTCTCATCATGTCCTGCTGCCTTAGCCAAAGCGTCACGCAGCCTTTCAATGCCCTCTTTTCTACTTGCACTGATTGCCACCGGCTCGATACCGAAAATCGCAGTCACCTGCCGTAGCGCATCATTAATATCTTCAATAACGTCTATTTTGTTAAGAACCACCACAACAGGTATCTCCAATCTGTTCAATTCACCAAGCCACTGTTTCTCAAGCGACAAGTCGTCGACTTGATCCACGACCAGCATAGCCAGGTCGGTCTGATCAAGCACTTTGCCGGTGCGCCTGTTGCGCAGTTCGCCCACCTCTCCCTCATCGTCAAATCCCGCGGTGTCGATAAGCAGGCATGGTCCCAACGGATTTATCTCCATGGCTCTGTTGACAGGATCGGTGGTAGTGCCTGCCAGAGGCGACACAATTGCAACCTGCTGGCCAGTCAAGGCATTGAGCAACGATGACTTACCAACATTGCGACGTCCAAAAATGGCGATGTGCCGGCGCAGCGATTGGGGAGCAGATATCATAGAGTTTTTAATTTTTCTGTAGACGAGTAAACGAGCTGATGCTCTCTCAACTAATAATCAGTTCTCAATAAATATGTTTAGAAGCGGAAATCTCGCGCACCACCGGCAATATCGATGAGACGCTTTGACACAAGGTTGCGAATGCGGTCGTCGGGCAGTTTCTCAAGTTCACGACGGATGAGAGCCTCACCTTTCTCGCGAGTGATGGGACTGGCATAGTCCTCGAGATATTCCTTGAGGGTAATCATGGCATTAGGTGTGCAGCAATAGCTGATTTTGCCACGCTTGACAAGCGACATGAAGCGGTCGCCAGTGCGTCCTTCACGATAACAAGCGGTGCAAAAGCTTGGCAAGTAGTCGATGTCGAGCAGCCAGGCAATCACCTCGTCGAGCGACCGCTGATCGCTAACATCAAATTGTGCTGTGTCGTCGTGGCGTTCCTCGGTGGTGTAACCGCCCACACTGGTGCGAGAGCCACCACTAATCTGCGATATACCCAGGTCGAGTACACGCTCACGCACTCGTTGTGACTCTCGGGTAGATATAATCATGCCCGTGTAGGGCGCTGCAAGCCTGATGATTGCCACAATCTTGCAGAATATATCGTCGGGCAACACGTCGGGGAACTCGTCGAGAGAAATGTCGTCGGCCGGACAGATGCGTGGCACGCTGATAGTGTGCGGCCCAACTCCCATGCGTGCCTCAAGATGCTCGGCATGCATGAGTAGTCCCACCAGGTCGTAGCGATAGGTGGTGAGACCATAAAGCACACCAATACCCACGTCGTCACAACCGCCTTCCATCGCACGATCCATTGCTTCGGTGTGATAACAGTAGTCGCTCTTGGGGCCAGTGGGATGTAAAGCCTCATAGTTCTCCTTATTGTAGGTTTCCTGAAACAGGATATAGGTGCCAATGCCGGCGGCCTTCAGCTTTGCATAGTTTTCTACTGTGGTAGCTGCAATGTTAACGTTCACGCGACGAATGGCTCCATTGCCCACGCGCGTGTCATAAATTGTCTTTATTGATTCAAGAATGTACTCAATGGGGTTGAGAATCGGGTGCTCGCCGGCCTCCAGTGCAAGTCGCTTGTGGCCCATCTGCTGCAAGGCTATCACCTCTTGGCGAATCTCATCTTGAGTGAGTTTCTTGCGGGGAATGGTGCGGTTCTTTCCATGATAGGGGCAATACACACACCCGTTAATGCAGTAGTTTGACAAATATAGTGGTGCAAAGAGCACGATGCGGTTGCCATAGAGCTTTTGCTTTACTTCTCGAGCCAGGTTCTCAAAACGCTCAACAAGGTCGGGCTGGTCACATTCCAGCAGCACTGCAGCTTCACGATGTGTGAGTCCCTTACAAGTAGCCGCCTTGTTGATTATATCTTCGATTAAAGAACGGTTACTTCGGTTTCGGGCGGCATATTCCAGAGTTTCCAGAATTTCGCCATGATCAATAAATTCCTCGGCATGAGGTGATTTTGGGTTATACATAATTATTATCGTTGATATTTAATGTTGTCAAGTGAATCAGTCATTGTAATCACCACGCCCCCAATTGATGTGGTAGCCAATGGTGGAAAGTTGTTGTTCAAGTTGTTTTATGCCCTCGGCCGACTCGGCGTTGGAGCTTGCCTTGCCGTCGTAGAGGGCGTAGCTGTCGCGCACGCTTGCTGGCGACAGGTTTGGCATCACCACATTGGCTCCCGCCATGATGCCCATCAAGCGCCCGTCGCCGGGGCACAGCGTGTTGAGCGCTGTGGTGCTGGGAATCAACACCTTGGGAAACATGAGACGGAATATTGAGTAGAGCCGTGTGGTGAGGTCGGAGCTTCCCGGCGCATGGTTTCCCAGCGGTGTGTCGTGCTGGGGCAGGAATGGTCCAAGCCCTATCATGTGTGGAGCCAATTGCTCAATGTATTCAATGTCCTCAACAATGTTGTCGAGCGACTGGCCGGGACTCCCAACCATGATTCCTGTTCCCACCTGGAAACCCAATGACTTGAGCCGGTCAAGGCACCTGAGCCTGTTCTCCAGTTTCATCTCGGCAGGATGAAGCATGGCGTAGTGGGCGGCATTGCGTGTCTCGTGGCGCAGCAGGTAACGGTCGGCTCCCGCCTGGTGCAGTTGCCTGTAAACGTCGCCTGGCCACTCGCCCAGCGAGAGGGTGATGGCGCAGTCGTGCCACATGGCTCTTATCTCTCTCACCAGTTCAACCAGCCATGGCGCCCGGTGGCGCGGCAGCTCTCCGCCTTGAAGCACAAATGTGCGAAATCCAAGCTCGTAGCCTTGCCTGCAGCATTGCAGCACCTGGGCTGTGGTGAGGCAATAACGCTCTACTGCCCGGTTGCTGCGCCTTATGCCGCAGTAGAGGCAATCGTTGCGGCACACGTTGGTGAGCTCAATGAGTCCACGCACATAAATGCCGTGACCAAAGCCACTCACAGCCACCTGCCTGGCCTGTTGATGCAGATAGGTAATGCCTTCGCGGTCGTGGCTTGAGAGCAGAGTTTTGTATCCTCCCGAGTCAAGGTGGTGAGTTGCACGCAATGTGTCGACCAAATGCTTCATGCGGTGATATAACAAAAACAAATTATAACTTGCAAAATTACAAAAACCGCATGAGAGGAGCAAATTTTACCGCGAGAATAATTCACAAGATTTCAAGAGCGATTGCTGCACAGGCCTCGGCATCGGCAAGAGCATGATGATGGCGGGTCATGTCGTAGCCGCAAGCTGCCGCAACAGTGGGCAGCTGATGATTGGGAAGATTGCGCATTTTGCGTCGTGCAGCCTGCAGTGTGCACAAGAAAGGCACATCATCGGGGAAATCAATACCGTAACATCGCATCACTGCGCGCAGGCATGCTTGGTCGAAGGCTTTATTGTGTGCCACAATTGGCAGCCCTTTAATGCGTGGCTCAATTTGAGCCCACACGTGGGGGAATAACGGTGCGTCGTCGGTATCGGCACATGTGAGCCCGTGCACCCGTGAGCACCAGTAGTTGTAATAGTTGGGTTCAGGCTTGATGAGTGAATAGAAAGAGTCAACCACCTCTCCCCCTCGCACGACTACCACCCCCACAGCACAAACGCTAGTGCGCTCGGCGTTGGCTGTCTCAAAGTCGATTGCAGCAAAGTCGTCCATAGGAAATCAAGGCTTTAATGAGGACAATGCATTCTCCAGTTTCAATAATTCCTCTTTTACGTTCTTGAGCCTCTCGACCACCTCGTGTTGCTTGTTGATGCCATCGCGATTGCGTTTAATCATCGCCTGGGCGGCATCAAGTTTAAGCCCCTTTTCCTTAACAAGATAGTAAATCATCTTGATTGTCTCGATATCCTTGGCGGTATATACCCTTATGTTCTTAGCGTTGCGCTTGGGCTTGATAACAGTGAATTCCTTCTCCCAAAAGCGCAAGGTGGATGCCGGAACTCCCAAAATTTCGGCCACATCGCCAATGCGGTAGAACTTCTTGCTAAGATTATCTTCCATGTCGAAAACGGTTTTAGACAATTTAAAATACGGGTAAAAAACAACTTTGGACAAATTAGGCTGCACCTTGGAAAAAACCAAATAAATTTGTTTTTTTGATAAAATGCTCACGCTCGAAAAAACTTGAGCAGGCTCAGTTTTTTGCTCGCTTAATCGCATTTTTCTCTCGGTTTGCACTAATTTTAGATAAATTAG
>DGWL01000095.1:0-1981 GCA_002396125.1 Porphyromonadaceae bacterium UBA4259 | reverse complement strand
AAAAACCAAATAAATTTGTTTTTTCTCTCGGTTTGCACTAATTTTGTCGCAAATTTTTCGTGCTAAATTACAACATTCTTGTAAAACCGGCAAGAAATCGATGAGTAAATTATTAAAAAAACACATAATATCACACTATGTTGACAGCAAAAGAAATCCGCAATTCGTTCAAGCAATTCTTTGAAAATCACGGCCATCACATTGTGCCATCGGCACCCATGGTGATAAAGGACGACCCCACACTCATGTTCACCAACGCTGGCATGAACCAGTTTAAAGACATTATTTTGGGCAACAAAGATCCACAATGGCGCCGTGTTGCCGACTCACAAAAGTGCTTGCGTGTGAGTGGCAAGCACAACGACCTGGAGGAAGTGGGCCACGACACCTATCATCACACTATGTTTGAGATGCTCGGCAACTGGTCGTTTGGCGACTACTTCAAGGAAGAAGCTATCGACTGGAGCTGGGAATACCTTGTCGACGTTCTTAAACTCGACCCAAGCATAATGTATGCCACCGTCTTTGAAGGCTCACCCGCCGAGGGACTTAGTCGCGACGATGAAGCAGCAAAATTCTGGGAGAAGCATCTACCCAAAGACCACATCATCAACGGCAACCGCCACGACAACTTTTGGGAGATGGGTGACACCGGTCCGTGCGGTCCGTGCTCAGAGCTTCACATCGACTTGCGCAGCGACGAGGAGAAAGCAGCAATTCCCGGAGCCGAACTTGTCAACAAAGACAATCCTCAAGTGATAGAGATATGGAATCTCGTGTTCATGCAATATAACCGCAAGGCCGATGGCTCGCTTGAGCCACTGCCAGCCAAGGTTATCGACACCGGCATGGGCTTTGAGCGCCTGTGCATGGCTCTGCAAGGCAAGAAGTCGAACTATGATACCGACGTGTTCCAGCCATTAATCAAGAAGATTGGCACACTTGCAGGTAAGGAATATGGTAAAGACCACGACACCGATGTGGCGATGCGAGTGGTTGCCGACCATGTGCGCACCATCGCATTCTCGATTGCCGACGGACAGTTGCCCAGCAATGCCAAGGCCGGTTATGTGATTCGCCGCATCTTGCGCCGTGCTGTGCGTTATGGCTATACTTTCCTGGGCTTCAAGGAAACATTCATGCATCTGCTTGTCGACACCCTCATCGACTCGATGGGCGATGCCTACCCCGAGCTTCCTGCCCAAGCCGACCTCATCAAGCACGTTATCAAGGAAGAGGAAGACGCTTTCCTGCGCACCCTTGAAACCGGCATGAAAATGATTGAGGGAGTAATAGCCAAAGCTAAAGCCGAAGGCAAGACTGAGATTGACGGCGCTGTGGCATTCACTCTATATGACACCTATGGATTTCCTCTCGACCTCACCGAACTTATCTTGAAAGAGAACAACATGACGGTGAATAAAGAACAGTTTGACTCCGAAATGGCAAAGCAAAAGCAACGTGCACGCAATGCCGCTGCCGTTGAGGCCAGCGACTGGGTAGAGCTTGAGGAAGGCCACACCGAATTTGTGGGCTATGATATGAACGAATGCGAGACCAAGATACTGCGCTACCGCCATGTGGCACAAAAGAAGAATGAATTTTACCAAGTGGTGCTTGCCAAGACACCGTTCTATGCCGAGATGGGTGGTCAAGTGGGCGACAAGGGAGTGCTAGAGTGCGGCGATGAGAAAATCGAAGTCATCGACACCAAGCGTGAGAACAACCTCCCCGTTCACATTGTGAAAAAGCTGCCTAAAGATCCCAGCGCAACTTTCATTGCCAAGATTGACATCAAGGCACGCCAAGCTATTGCCAGCAACCACACTGCCACTCACCTACTGCACTATGCTCTGCGCCAAGTGCTTGGCAATCACGTGGAACAAAAAGGCTCCTACGTCGACGCCAATATGTTGCGCTTTGACTTCTCACACTTCAAGAAAGTTACTCCCGAGGAAATAAGGCAAGTGGAACACATCGC
>DGWL01000078.1 GCA_002396125.1 Porphyromonadaceae bacterium UBA4259 | reverse complement strand
GCTTACAATAATCCACAGTTTAGGGGCATTGACGTTAGCTATAACACCGCGTTGAAGAACTTGTGGGTATCGCGCATTGGCGCCAACTCTCTCGATGTGAGCAACAACACAGGCTTGCTGAAGCTGCGTGCCTATGACAACTCGCTCACCACACTCAACGTGGGCGCTAACACCGCTCTTACTTGGCTCGACGTGGCACGCAACCAGATTCCCATCCTCGACCTGAGCACCAATGCCGCATTGCAGTACTTCAACTGCTCTAACAGCGTGGAGACACTCGACGACCAGTCGCTTGCCGCCAACAATCACAATGGTGGCGAGGCCGACGAGGTGAAGCCCGTGACTGGCAATCACAGTGCCGATGACTCCGGCAATAGTCTTAGCGACCTGGTGTTTAACACTGAAGCTCCCATCGCCGACGTGCGTGCCAATTCCAATGACCTGCACAAGATTACCGGTTCGTTTGGCAACTTGACCCACATCGAGTTTGCCCACAACCACATCAATGGCATTAACTTGAGCGCTGCCACCGACTTGACACCGGCCGATGTGATTGACGAGGACAATGGCCGCGCTATCACTGCCGAATGCTCGAAGTTCTACAAGAATGGCGATATGAACAATGCCTACACCATCTACTACTTCCAGCTCGATCCCAATGCTCCCGCCCAGCATGGAGGTGAATTACTCACCAACAAGACCAGCATCGATAGCAAGGACATGCTCCGCATCGTTGGTGATGACGGTCTGGTTCTTGACAATATCGACACTTGGGGTGGCAGCAATGGCAACTCGGGCAAACTCACCATGGATGTGACAGTTACTCCAGGTAATATGGGAGATTATCTTAGCGCCGATGATGTTATTGGCACCATCGTGGTTCTTGACCCGGAAAAAGTCACAACGGCAGGTGCCGAGGGTCATGCGACCTACACTTATAAGAATGGCGTGAGCGACAGTAGCACCGAAGACACCAGCGAGTTCTACCTCGACTGGAGCAGCGATGGTACTGTCACCGGCATCGATGGTGTGAAAGTTGTTGACGGCGTGAGCGTGGCGGGCAGTTATGGCCAGCTCACCGTGACCGGCGCCGACGGCACCGCAATTGGCGTCTACGACATGAACGGTCGTCAAGTGAGCAACGCCACCATCACCGGTGGCCACGCTACCGTCACCGGCCTCGCCCCGGGCATCTACCTTGTAAACGGCCAAAGGGTGCTTGTGAGATAAAGGCTAAGCACTTGTGTGGGCGTGGCATGCCAAGGCCATGTTCCACCATGCGTGAAATAAAAATGACAATGGATTGATACTTCCATTGTCATTTTTATTATTGTTGTCCGATAAAGAAACAAGGCGGTCGCCTCTTGCTCAAACCTGAGCAGCGTGTTTTCAAAAAAATCACTTTGCGTAATAGCATTTCACCTCGCCAATGGGAAGCTTGCCCACCACCATGAGCGGAATGCGCCGGGCATCGGTCGAGATGTAGGCATCAATGCCGTCGCTCGACTTCTTGCCATTGTCTCGCGTGAACGACAGCTTGAGGTGAAACGCCTGGTGGCGCGACTTGTCGCGCAGCTGTAGCGGTTTAACACCCAGATATTTGATTGTGAGAGTCTCCTTCTCTTTACCCGAGAAAATGCAGGTCTTGTACACCTTGCTAGAGGCCATCTTGTCGTAGTCGAGATTGCGCAGCATGTAGAACACGCTCAACATGTCGTAGGCCACACCACTGGTGCTCAGGTTGATATTGACGGTGGGCTTGTCCTTGCGGTAGCGAGTGCACTTGGCGCTGGTGCCACCGCCATTGCTACTGAATGCCACGATGTCGCGGGCATAGTAGCTTTTCTCGTGTGTGAGTTTCTCATACTTGATGGGGTGGAAATTGCTGTGCATCATGCACTTGAGCGTGTCGCGCACGGGGTAAATCTTGTCGGCCCATGAGCGTGTTTTGCCCGTGAGCATGGCGTTGTAGCCATTGTCGCTGCGCGATATCGACAGCATGGCATCGCCTGCATGTTTCCACACCACACCCCAGTGATACACAATCTGATAGTTAAGTCTCTCGCTATTGAGTGTCAACGCACTGGCGGCAGGAGCCATCACAAGCCCAATCAGGGCAATTATTGAAAGTAGAAATTTTCTCATTATATTCATTTTTTTGTTCAGTAGATAAGACTTGCAAGAGCGCGAAAGGTTTAAATAAGCAAAGCCGCAAGAGGTGGCGTATTCATCGGTGCCATGCAATTAGGGCCGTAGCGTGTTTTTGCATGAACTCGCCACGGCCCTATAAAATCATGTGAATGGGCATCGCCCCTGCAGCGAAGTGTTTATCACTTCTCTACTTCTTTTACGCGCAGATAGTCGCCGCTGCCTGCCACGATGGTGTTGAAGTAGTCTTGGGTGTAGCCTCCATAGTTAGGCGACACAGGATTGCCCCACTCGTTGCGCTGGAACTTGCCGTCTTTCTCCTTCTTGATGTTGCCGTCGAGGAACTTGACGAAGAGATACTGTGCCAGCTCTTGATATTTGCGAGTTGACTCTTGGGCGGTGTTAACGCTATAGTTGGTGAGGAACTCGATGGCGTCGGCACGGTTGTTCTTGAGTAGAGCGAGTGCCTTGGCCTCAACCTCGGGCTGACGTGCCTCATAGCCGTCCTCAAGTCCCTTCTGCACGCGGCGCACGTCGGGAATCATCTGTGAGTAGCGGTGATAGCACTGATTGGCGATGAGGTTGTTTACCCAGAATGCGGCATCGAATGAGAATGTGTAGAGGTCGCCGTTACCCTCGCGGTAACTCTCGGGCACCTCGGTCATGCAGCAATACATGGGCACAAAGAGAGCGGTGTTGGCATCGTCAACACCAAACCAGATGATGCCACCCACCTCGTTGGGGAGCCAAGAACGCATCTGCGAGGTAAAAACGAAACCCGTCTGCTGTGTTGCAATAGCGCGCTCGTGGCTGTAGGTAACACCGTCAACCTTGAACTCCATGGGGCGATAGCGATAGGGCACGCCGTAGTAGTTTTTAGCGCCAGGATCCTGAGTCATGTCGTAAGGGGTGCCTTCAAAGTGGTCACGCATCATGTCCTGAACGTTGCGCAGGCTCACCTTTGCGTCGGGCTTGACATAGAGAGGCATCACCTCGGCGCCCTTCTTGCCCTCAAGATAGGGGAGATAGCGGTCCATACCGCTCTTGTACTTGTTGAGGAATGCCCAGGCACGCGCGTCGCAACCACGCAGGGTGCCATAGTCGGCAGGGCAATAGGTGCGCGAGAAGTCGAAGTCCTCATCCTTGCCGTTGTATAGCCCCATCTTGCGAGCAAACGACACCACGTCCTTGCTATAGATGCAGTTTTCTTTGTCTTTAAACGGAATCTTGTGGATGCGAGCCTGATTGGCGTGAGCCGAGATGCAGTCGTCGGGGATGCGGATGGCTACCCACACGGCACCCTTTTCCTTGCCACCCTTGCCAATCATCTCCATCACCCAAACCTCGTTGGGGTCGCCAATTGAGAACGACTCGCCCTCGCTGTTGTAGCCATACTGCGCAACAAGGTCGGTCATCACCTTGATGGCCTCGCGGGCTGTCTTGGCACGCTGCAGCGCCAGATACATGAGGCTGCCGTAGTCGATAAGCGCTGTGGTGTCGTGGAGCTCCTCACGTCCACCCCATGTCGACTCGGCAACGGTTACCTGATGCTCATTGATGTTGCCCACCACCTTGTAGGTGTGTGCCACCTCGGGAATTTCACCCCAATATCGACCAGTGTCCCAGTCGTAGATTTTGCGCATGTCACCCGGCTTGTGGTCGGCGGCGGGATAGTAATCGAGGAAACCGAAGAGGGTGTGAGAGTCGGCGGCATAGGAGATTATTGTAGAGCCGTCGGCACTTGCTTTCTTGCCCACGATAAGGTTAGTACAAGCGTGAGACTGAATGCCCCACCCCATCATCATTGCCAAGGCGGCAAAAAGCGCCAAGGCGGCAGTTTTTCTTGATAAAGTTTTCATTATGACAGTATTTTTTAGAGTTGTTTTTTTAGTGTTGTGGTTAATAGAAGATGATATTATGCCAAACCTCTCAGTTTTCCTCCCCGTCTCAATCATCGATGAGCAAGGAAAACTTGTGCTAGCGGTTGATGTGCACTTTGACCTTGGCTATGCGGTATTTCTTTACTTTGAGAACAGTAAAGTCGCATGGCCCGCAGGAGAGTTTTTCTTTTTCCTGCAAGAAGTCACCCTTGATGGCGAGCAACAATCCGGCAATACTCTCGGCCTCATCGGCAAACTTAGAGAAGTGCCGCTCCTCAACCTCGGTGACATCAAGGAAGTCGGCAATCGACGTCTTTGCGTCGAAAATGAATGTGTCGTCGTTCTCCTTCGTGTAGAACTTTTCCTCGGTGTCGTACTCGTCATCAATGTCGCCCACGATTTCCTCAAGCACGTCCTCCATGGTTGCAAGCCCCTGAGTGCAGCCGAACTCGTCGACCACTACCGCCAGGTGAATCTTTTTCTTGCGGAAGTCCTCGAGCAGGTCATCAATCATGCGCGACTCGGGAACGAAGTAAACAGGCCTGAGCAGGCTCTGCCACTTGAAATCCTGTTGCTTGGAGTTACCTATATAGGGAAGAATGTCCTTTGCGTAGAGGACTCCCTTGATGTTGTCGGGGTTGTCTTCATAGACCGGCATGCGTGAGTATCCATTGTCGACGATGCACTTAATCACGTCGTCGAACGATTCCTCAATGTCGATGTCGACAATGTCGATGCGCGGTGTCATGATTTCGCTCACCGTCTTGTCGCCAAACTTGAGGATTCCCTCGAGCCAATCCTTCTCGTCGGCGCTCTTCACATCGCTCATTTGCAGGGCATTAGTAAGGTCTTCGGTCGATATCTCGTCGGCTCGGCTTCCCACCGCCTTTCTCACAAAGCCCATGCTCTTGACCATCAGTCGTGACAATGGGCTGAAGAGTCCCGACATCACCTGCAATGCCGGTGCCACGAGAGTGGCAAAACGCACATTGTTGTTGGTAGCATAGAGCTTGGGAATAACTTCGCCGAAGAGGAGGATGAGGAAAGTGAGGATAACAGTCTGAATGAGGAAATTGGCAATTGCGCTATTAAAGGTGAACATGTGATTCATTGCATAATTGAGCACAATTACAATCATGATGTTTACCAAGTTGTTGCCAATGAGGATGGTGGCAAGCAATCGCTCGGGCTGATCAAGCAGATGCTGCACGCGCTCCCGCTTGATGTCATCCTCAATGCTCTCGATATCCTTGTGAGAGAGCGAAAAATAGGCAATCTCGGAGCCTGAGTTGAACGCCGAGAAAAACAGACCGATAATAGCTGTTGCTAAAGCAATCCACACTCCCAGATTTGGAGCTGTGAAAGAGATAGCCGGTTGAGACGCTATCGCCTGCGTAGCCGCGGCGACAAGATTAAGAATACACGATAAAGGGTCAGGGTCCAAAATCCAAAAATTTAATTAAACAATAATGCTTGCCGTTGCCTAATTGCTTCTCATCAGCGGCGAGCAAGCACTCAAAGCCACATTGGTGACGAAAGTAATGCAAAGGTAATGATATTTTTCGGTATGCCAAAAATAATTTGCCATAAACTTATCAACATCACAACTTGACACTATAATATACAATAAAAGGACCACCGGCAACGTTATTGTTAAGACAGGGTGTATTGTGCCTTGTCGTGAACAAACGTAGACTTATTGTAAACGCAGAAACATGGTTAAAGATAATCATCACAGTATATTTTCATTGAAAAACGCCGCCACAAGGTTTGTGTGGCTGGTGGTGCTTGCCACGGCATGGATGCATGTCCATGCCTTCGACATGGCTCACTATGCCGACACGTCGAAGCTTGCTACCGGCAAGTGGGTGAAAGTGGCCATCGACGAGAGCGGCATTTACCAAATCACAGCAAGCGACGCAAGCCGCTGGGGGCTGGGCGACCTGAGCCACATCACCGTGCATGGCTTCGGTGCCATGACACTCGACGAGACCCTCACACCCGCACTACCCGACGAGTTGCCTCAAGTGCCTGTAGTGCGCACCGGCGACCGCATTCTGTTCTATGCTCAAGGGCCATTGTCGTGGAAACTTGAAACCACCAGGCAAACTCAGGTTCAGCACCCCTATGCCACTCGCGGTTATTATTTCATCACCAGCGATGAGCGTTTCGCTCAACTGGAGGCGAGCAAGTCGACAGTGAGTGCCAATGGCACCGTGGTGAACACTTTTACCGGTCGCACTTTTCATGAAGAAGAACTCGTGAACCCCGGTGCTACCGGTCGCCGCTTGCTGGGCGAGGATTTCATGACCAGCAACAGCCAGTCATTAAAGTTTAGCCTTCCCGGCTTAGTTGACGGCTCGCAAGTGAATGCCATCACCGAGTTTGCCGCCAAGAGCCTTAGCGGCAACACCACCCTCACTTTCAAGAGTAACGGCAACAACATTGCCGGTAATGTGAATGTGCCCCCCATTACCCAAAGTGACCACAGTCACTATCACTACAACACCGTCAATTCCATCCGCTCGTTCACATTGCAGGGCACCAACGAGCTGACCTACACCGTCACAGCCTCGGCAGGCGCTAATGCTACACTGATGCGCCTCGACTATATCACCATCAACTATGAGCGCTCACTCAACATGCTAGGCGCCAACAGCTTGCAGTTTGCACTGAATGTGGCAAGCGGCATTCAATATGAATTGGGAGGCGCAAGCAGTGGCACTCACGTGTGGGACGTCACCACTCCCTACCAGCCCACCGAGATGAACCTCTCGGCCGGCGATGGCAAGGCATCATTCAGCTCGAGCATCACAGGCATGCGTGAGTTTATCGCTTTTAACGAGAGCGGCAACTACCCTAGCCCGACGATGGTGGAGAGCGTTGACAACCAGAGTATTCATGGGGCTGACATCCCCGACATGATAATCATCACCGTTCCCGAATATATGTCGCAATCCCAGCAACTTGCAACCATGCACGAGAACGTTGACAGCATGCGAGTGATGGTAGTAGACCAAAGCAAAGTGTTCAACGAGTTTTCGAGTGGCACACCAAGCGCTATGGCCTACAGGCTCATGTGCAAGTATTTCTACGACCGCGGCACCGATGCCACAGGGCACAAGCTTGGCTACCTGCTGCTCATGGGCAATGGATTCTATGACAACCGTGGTCTCACCAGCGCAGCCAAGAGCCTCAACTATCCCAGACTGCTGCTTTGGGAAAGCGACAACAGCAAGGACGAGATTAACTCCTACACAAGCGACGACTTCTTTGGCCTGCTTGAAGACGGCTCCAACATGAACCGCTACGGCTACATGTCGATTGCCGTAGGACGCATCCCGGCCCGCAGCGTTACTGATGCCAGCATAGCTGTGAATAAAATCGTCAAGTATGTCACTCAAGATGATTACGGAAGCTGGAAAAACTCAATGCTCAACGTTGCCGACAACAACGACAACGGCGGTCACTGGCGCCATGGCGAGGAAGTGATTCAAGTGATTGCCTCGCACGGCGGCGAGAACACCAATTTCAACCGTGTGTTCCTCGACAACTTTGAAGAGCAGAGTGACGGGTCGGGCTCCAAGTTCCCCGAGGCACGCAAGCGCATGTACAAGGCTCTTAATGAGGGTGTGCTGTGGTGGAACTACTCGGGCCACGGCGGTCCCACCGGCTGGACCGACGACGGAATTCTCGTTCCCACCGACATTGAGCAAAACTTCTTTTACTCACACCAACCATTCCTCTTTGCCGCCACTTGTGAGTTTTCGCGCCACGACGGTCTCACCCCATCGGGTGGCGAAAACCTGTTCTTCAATCCCAACGGCGGCGTTGTAACCTTAATTTGCCCGCCGCGCCTGGTGTACATGGGCAGCAACAAGGTGCTCAACGTTAACGTGGCTCAAAAGATGTATGAGCGCCAAGCCGATGGGCAACTCATGCGTGTGGGAGATATAATCAACTATGGCAAAAATTTCAACTTGAACCCCACAGCCACCGAGTCAAACTCCAACAGCCGCCGCTACCACATCTATGGCGACCCCGCCATCAGGCCGTCGATGCCACGTTTCAAGGCAGTAATCGACAATATCAACGGCAAGCCGGTGAGCGAGGACGACATGCCAGTGTTTGAGGCTCGACAGACGATGACCATCACTGGCCACATCGAGGACATGAGTGGCGTGAAGAGCACCGCATTCAACGGCCAGATTGAAAGCACTCTCTACGACTGCGAGAAGTCGGTTTCGTTCACCTACACTTATGGCAGTGGCGATAGTGAGAAAGACGAAACACTCACCTATGAGGAACGCCAAAACAAACTAGCCATCAACGTGACACGCGTGAACAACGGCGACTTCACCATCAATATCACCATTCCCAGCGAGGTTACCGTGAGCTACGACAACTACCGCCCATCGCTCGTTAGCCTCTATGCCTACGATCCTGAGAAAAAAGCCGAGGCCACCGGCTCTTGTGACGACTTCTACATCTACGGCTACGATGAGAGTATTGTGGCCGACACCATTGGTCCCGACATAAGCTACATGGGACTTAACAGCACCTCGTTCACCGACGGTGACAATGTGAATGAGTCGCCACTGCTAATTGCAAGCGTGAGCGATGAAAGCGGCATCAATTTCTCGAGCGCCGGCATAGGTCACAACATGACCCTCACCCTTGACGGAGCCACCACCTATGGCGACGTGAGCAGTTACTACACGGCAATTGAGGCCGAGAAAGGTTCGGCAGGCAACATCAACTATGGCTTGAGCGACTTGAGTAGCGGTCATCACACTCTCAAGCTCAAGGTGTGGGACGTGTTTAACAACTCGAGCGAGAAAACCATCAGCTTCAACGTGATGAACGGCCTAAAGCCCGAAATCGACGAGATAAAAGCATTCCCCAACCCTGCCTCCACCACAACGAGCTTCATCGTCACTCACAACCGCCCCGAAGCGGCAGTGACAGTTACCATTGAGGTATATAACCTCATGGGACAGCGAGTGTGGAGCACCACCCAGAGCGGCCGCAGTTCAATGTTCTCGTCATTCCCCATCACATGGGACTTGAGCGACTACAGCGGCAGCCGCCTGCCTCGTGGCATCTATGTATATCGTGCCACAATCTCGACCGACGGCGGTCACCAAGAGAGCACCAGGTCGAAAAAAATTGCCATCACAGCCCCCTGATAGCGTGTGATAGCTTGACTGACAGCAACACCAACACATCACGGCGACAAAAACATTTATTGCCACGAGTTTGGAATTAAAACAATATTTTTTATATATTTGCAGTTTTATTTTGCTAACGCCCCAGTGGGCATTTAGACACAGCATGAACGATGCTAAACATAGCGCTCGCGACATCCTTCCGGAGCCAACCCTGCGGCGATTGCCGTGGTACTTGGCCTATGTGAAGATGCTTGATAGCAAGCACGAAGAGCACGTGTCGTCGACCCAGATTGCCAAGAAGCTCAATGTTGACGCATCGCAAATTGCCAAAGACCTCTCGTTTCTCAACATCAAGGGGAAAACGAGAATAGGCTATGAAGTGCATCCGCTTGCCAAAGCCCTGAACGACTTTCTGGGCTTCAAGCACAGGCACAATGCGTTCCTTGTGGGCGCCGGCTCGCTGGGTAGCGCTTTGATGCGTGATCTGGGACTGCTGCAGTATGGGCTCAACATTGTTGCGGGATTTGACATCAACCCCAGCAAGATAGGCTCAAGCGTGGGCGACACACCCATCTACAGCATCGACGAGCTAGGCAATCGCCAGCGCGAGACAGGCGTGTCGATAGCCATTATCGCCGTTCCCTTTGAGAACGCGCAACAAGTTGCCGACATACTGGTAGAGTGCAACATCAAGGCGATATGGAATTTCACACCCTACCGCATCAAGGTGCCGCGTGGCATAGTGCTGCAAAACACATCAATCTATGCCGACCTGGCGCTGATGTATAATCGCCTTGGGCATGGAGCCAACAATTTAAAAGATAACATAAAGTGAAAATAATAGGCATAAAGAATGAAAAAGGCATAAAAATGCCCCGGCAACAAGTCTACCTCATGGCCGACTCGTCCGTGATAAAGACCAACAAGCCATTTTTTATACCGCATTTTGCAAGCAGTTTTCTCGCCTCGAGCGCAATTGTGCTGCACATCGACAGGCTGGGAAAACACATAGCGTCACGCTTTGCCCACCGCTACTGCCATAGCATAGCTCCCGCGGTAAAACTCACGGCAACCGGCACTGAAGGCGCATTAGGCCAGAGCTTTGACGGCGCGCTCCTGCTGGGCGACAGCATCCCAGTCGACAGCAACCTTGACATAAATCAAGCAAGCGTTGAGGCTCAAGTGGGCGAGCACATGCTCCCAAGTCTGTCGCTAAGCGAGATGGCAATCGACTACCGCACTGTGATATCAGAGCTGAGCGTGTACTTCACCCTGAAAATGGGCGACATGATTGTCGTTGAGCTAGCTGATTGCAGTAACCCACTGCAACAAGGATGGACCATTAATGCACTGCTCAACGGTCGACAACAGCTCACAGTGAGAGTAAAATAAATTAGTTAACAATAACTCTTAAAATAAAAATATATACCTCAAGATAAATTACCACAGATAATTCATAACAACTCTACTATGCATAAAAAACTGTTATTCCACATTTTGAGCCTCATCATTATGGGAGCGGGTACCACACTCCCAATGCAGGCATTTCCCACTTCATCCTATGCGACCACATCGAAACTCGCTACCGGCAAGTGGGTGAAAATCACCATTCCCGAGAATGGAATTTACCAAATCACTGCCCAGGAGTTGACCCAAATGGGATTCTCCAACATTGAAAACGTGAGAATCTATGGCAAGGGTGGACACCCCATCACGGAAAAACTCGACGGCACTGCTACCGATGATCTGCAACAGATTCCGTTCATCATTCACGACAACAAGTTGTGCTTCTACGGCAACGGACCAATTCAATTCACCATTGAAAATCCCACCAGCGCAGCACACTACGTTCGCAACCGGAACGCATATTCCAATGCAGGCTACTATTTCATCACCGAGGGTAACGGAGCCTCGATGCTCACGCCCACACAGGTTAACAACAGCTTGTCGACCGGCAACGTGAGATGGGCCAGCCTTGACTACATGCTGCATGAGCAAGAGTTGCACTCACAGTCGCTAACAGGACGCCAACTGCTAGGCGAGAAGATGGAGAATAACACCATTGACATCCCCTACTCGTTGCCCGGCATAGTAGGCGACTCGGCAGTTGCAGTCATGACCTGCGCCGCCGGTGTAACAGCCAACGGAGCCGGTTACATTGCGGCCAAAATAAACGATGCCAACCTGAACTTCTCGCTCAGCTCGGCTAAGATTTACGCTCCCGCCAACAGCAACGTGTACTACAATGACGCCTCGCCCTACAACACCTACCTACCCAAGGCAGGCAGTCCAATTCCTCAAAACGGAATCGTGAACGTGTATCTCTACAGTCCTGCCGGTACTGTAAACCAGTCTTGGCTCGACTACATGCTGCTCACCTTCCATCAAAACAACTCGATGAACTATGCCACCGACAACCAGTTGCGCATGGGCTTCATCTCACTCAAGCCAACCGATGCCATCACACTGAGCGACGCCAGCGCAACCACTCAAGTGTGGAACATCAGCAACCCCGAGCAGCCATTGAGTTATACAATGACCGAGGTTGACGGAAAGCGCATGTTCTCACCTGGTGTAAATGTGAGTCAGGCTCAGTTTATCGCCTTTGACCCCAGCAAGCAGCTCAAGTCGATTGGCGGCTTTGAGGCTATTGAGAACCAGAACATCCACGGTCTTCCCACCCCCGACTATGTGATAGTAACATGCAAAGAACTCATGGGCGAGGCCGAGCGCATTGCCCAGCTCCACCGCGACAATGATAACATGACCGTTCACGTGATTGACCAGCAACTCATCTTCAACGAATTCTCGAGCGGCACCCCCGACGCCATGGCAATCCGCCTGATGAACAAGATGTTCTATGACCGCAACAGCTATAAATTCAAGCACTTGCTCATGTTTGGTGCCGGTAGCTACGACAACCGCGGAATACTCTTTAAGAAACCCTGCTCGATTCTCACCTACCAAACCGAAATGAGTAACGACGAGGAGTACAGCTATGTGAGCGACGACTTCTTTGGACTGCTCGACGACAACTCGGGCAGCGAACCCGCAGCCGACTACCTGAGGCTGGGTGTGGGCCGCATCACATGCGCCTCGGTTGAGGAAGCACGCAGCGATGTTGACAAAATCTACAAGTATGTCAACGAGCCCGACTATGGTCCTTGGCGCAACGATTTCCTGATTATTGCCGACGAGTATGACAATGGAATGCACGCCTTCCAGGCCGAAGGATTCAACAACATCCTCGTTGATGAGCTAAGCACCGGCATGGCCAACAATAAGGTGTATGTGAGCCAATACCCTCTTGACCCAACATCTAATTTCGCCTTTGAGGGGCGCAAAAAGCTAGCCTCCCTGCTCAAGGCCGGCCAGTACTATATGGACTACGTGGGTCACGCAGGACCTCCCAACATCACTCACGATGTTAACCTATGGACCATGAATGAAGTCAAGACCGTGAACTATCCCCACATGCCCATCTTCTTCACTGCATGCTGCGATGTGGCTCGCTACGACTGCAACATTCGCGGAATCATGGACCTCATGTTCCACCAGAAGGATGGCGGTGCCATTGCCTTGATTACCTCTTCGCGCTCGGTATTTGCCGAGAGCAACGACGTTCTCAACCAAGCCTTCCTGCGCGCAATGTTCTGCTTCAAGGACAAGGGCTACATGCCCACCCTGGGTGAAGCCTACATGCTCAGCAAGCAATATTTTGGCAAGAGCGTGAACTATAACAAGATGTCGTTCTTCCTGCTTGGCGATCCCGCGCTCAAGGTCAACTACCCCAAGCCCTACTTCAAGATTACCAAGATTAACGGTCAGGACGCTACCGCCGGCAACAACATAGCCACAGGCGCAATGCAGCGCATCACCGTTGAGGCACAAGTCTACAATCCTAACGGAACCAGTCTTAACACCGGCTTCAATGGCGATGCCACTCTCACCATCTATGACCAAAGCGTGAAGGAGAGAGAAATCACCCAGCGCATCAATCGAGTTGACATCACTCGCGACATCTATTACCCTCGCGATGTCATCACTCAAGTGAGCGGCCGCGTGGTGAATGGTGTTTTCACAGCCGAGACTGTAATACCGCGCTACCTGCTCTCAACCGGTGGCACACTGGGCGCCGTCAAAGTGTATGCCCACATGGATGACAGCGACGAGATGGTGAACGGCAGTTTCGACAAGCTCTCGATTGAGCCTTATAACGCCAACAGCGAGCTCACCGTTAACGACAACATGGCACCAGTCATCGAGGCCATCTATTTCAACGACGAGCAAGAGTTCCAGGACGGCATGACAATTGCCCCCAACTCCACTCTCTACATTAGGGCCTCCGACGACTTCGCCTTCAACTTGCAGTCGCAAGCCATAGGCAACAACATGCTCCTGCAACTCGACGGCGGCAAAACCACCTATCCCGAGGTTGCCAGCAGCTATACCACAAGCGACAATGGTCGTGCGCTAGCAATAACGTTCCCCATGAATCTCAAGGAAGGCAAGCACACGTTGAACTACACCGTGTATGACGCGGCCGGCAACAAGGCTTCGCGCTCAATAACTTTCATTGTGGGCAACAGTTCGCAGATGACCATCAGCGTTGAAGAGAGTCCCGCTGTCAATCAAGCCACCTTCAACATTGCCACATCGCTCGTCACCACACCTCAAGTTACCGTGAAGGTTGTTGACAATGTGGGCAACCTGGTGTGGAAGACTACAACAAGCAACTTCCCCTGCACTTGGGACTTGAAGAACCTTGATGGCAACCGCGTTTCGCCTGGAGTTTACAAGTTCTTTGGCACCTATGAGGGCAATGGCGCCTATGGCGGCACCAACATTGACCACGTCATTGTTATTGAACCATATAAAACTGCCAACTAAGCACCCACTCCATAGCAAGAGTGGCTCAAGCGAGCACTCACATCAACTCACAGCCAGTTGTTCCCAGCCGGGTCAACTGGCTGTGTTGCGTCGACTATTCCCATTATGCGACAATAAACAACTCAAAAAAACGTTATAATTATATATATAGGTTCTCTTGATGCTATGGGAGACCACAACTCATTAGTTTCACTATACTTGAAAGACATGACGATTAATAAAAATAACTTGTTATTCACAGTCCTTGCCGCTATTATTACAACCTTGCAATTCAATGCATGGGCACTACCTACCGGCACTTTTGCAACCTCATCAAGGCTAGCCACCGGCAAGTGGGTAAAAGTATCCATCCCCGAGAACGGGATGTATCAAATCACATACAAGGAACTGCTGGAAATGGGATTCTCCAATCCTGAGAGCGTGCGAATCTACGGTCACGGCGGCCACCCCATCAGCGAGACTCTCGACGGGAAAGCACTCGACGACCTTGTGGCGGTCCCATTCAAGCACTTTGGCGAAAAAATATGCTTCTACGGCAATGGCCCTGTAAAGTTCACGATAAGCAACCCAGCCACCCCCACCCCACGCTATACCAGGGAAATGAACAGTTACTCCCGTGCCGGTTACTATTTCATCACAAGCGATGACGGTACACCGGCGGTAGAACCATCAACAGTGGGAATCAGCAACTCCAACGGAGGAAATATGAGAGCCACGAGCATCAACTATTTCCATCACGAGCAGGAACTATCGTCACCATCACAATCGGGCAAAACATTTCTGGGCGAGTCGCTTCACGATGGCAGCATCACCATTCCCTACAATTTGCCCAACCTGTGCGGCGACTCAACAATCACAGTCAACACCTGCGCCGCCGCCAAAGGCACTAAATACAGCTACATCACAGCCCAGCTCAACGACATATCACTGAGTTTCACACCAGCCAATAGCCGCATCACCTCGGCCAATTCGGAATATGTATTCTACAATTCGGCCTCGCCCTACACAAGTTTCAAGCCACAACTCGGCGCTAGCATCCCCTCAAGCGGCACCATCACTGTGAACATCACATGCCCCGACGGCACAACGTCGCTCACTATGCTAGATTATATCACGCTCACCTACTATAACATCAATAACGTGAATGGCACACCCCACAACCAGATCATGATGGGTATAAACCAGCAGTTGAGCAATGACCGCATAGTTCTTCCCGATGCCAGCGGCAGCATCCAGGTGTGGAACATTGACAATCCACAGAAGCCCAAAAACATGCTCATTAACAGCAAGGACGGCGAGTTGGGGTTCTATCCCGCATTCTCGGGCAACTGGGTTCAGTATATAGCCTTCAACCCCGATAAGGAATTGATGTCGATAGGCGACTATGAAGAAGTCGAGAACCAAAACATTCATGCCATGCCAGTCCCCGACATGGTAATCGTCACCTGCAAGGAATTGATGGAAGAGGCCGAGCGCATAGCTCAATTGCATCGCGACAATGACCAAATGACAGTCCATGTCCTTGACCAGCAAAAGATTTTCAACGAGTTCTCAAGCGGCACCCCCGACGCTATGGCCATACGCTTGATGAACAAGATGTTCTATGACCGCGACAATAGCAAATTCAAGTATGTGCTCATGTTCGGAGCCGGCAGCTACGACAACCGCCAGATTTCGGGTAAGCGTGATTGCACTATAATCACCTTTGAGTCGACAGCAAGCAACGACGAGTATAACAGTTATGTAAATGACGATTTCTTCGGCATGCTTGAGGACAACTCAGGAAAAACCTTAGCCAGCGACATGCTACTGCTGGGTGTGGGACGCATCCCTTGCGCCACCCTCAGTGAAGCACGATCAGATGTGGACAAACTCATCAACTATGTAAAAAATCCCGATTACGGTCCCTGGCGCAACAACAATCTTTACATTGGCGACTACTATGCCGCCGACAACAACATCCACATCTTCCAAGCCGAGGGAATAAGTAATATTATCAACGACGAGCTTGGAGCCGGAATGGCCAGCAACAAGGTGTACATGACTCAATATCCCATTGACTCCTCAACCGGTTTTGCCCTTGAGGCCAAGCGCGAACTAAACTCACAACTCAAGAGCGGCCAGTTCTTCATGACCTATGTGGGTCATGCCGGCCCAATAGCAATCACTAAGACCAACATGCTGTGGACCACCAATGATGCCAAGACTATTGAAAACCCGCACCACCCCATCGTGACCACAGCATGCTGCGACGTGGCGCGCTATGACAGCAATCAGCGTGGCATCATGGAAGCGATGTTCCACAACAAGAACGGCGGCGCCATAGCTATGGTAGCCTCTACACGCTCGGCCTATGCCGACGGCAACGATGCACTCAATCAAGCCTTTGTGCGTGCATTGTTCAGCTTCAACACCACCGGTGAAATGCCCACCCTGGGCGGGGCCTACAAGCAGTGCAAGCAGGCCTTTGGTCGCACCATCAACTACAACAAGATGATGTTTGTGCTCTTGGGTGATCCCGCTATGAAAATCAATTATCCCAAGCCCTACTTCAAGATAACAAAAGTCAATGGCAAGAATGTGACCAACGGCATGGTTGTAGCCACCCGTCCATTGCAAGAAGTCACCGTTGAAGCTACCGTGATGCAACCCGACGGTGTAACAAAAAACACCAACTTCAATGGCAATGCGACACTCACCATCTATGATATGCTCAGGAAGCAGACCACCGAGAACAACCGCGACATTTACTTCCCGCGCAACATGCTGGTGAGCGTGAATGGCAGGGTAGAGAACGGAGTGTTCACTGCAACCGCAATGATTCCACGCTACATTCTCTCAACCGGATCCTACGGAGAAATTAAAGTGTATGCCCACAACGAAGGCACCGACCAAATGGTGAACGGCAGCTACACCAACCTTAAACTGGGGCAATACATCGCCGATGATCCACTCAACACTCACGACGTCACTTCACCTGTAATCAACGAAATTTACATTAATGACAAGGAAAGCTATGCCGCCGGAGCAGCAATCCTCAACAATTGCACTTTACACATCAATGCCACCGATGACTACTCATTCAGCAACCCCACGCAAGCCATTGGCAACAGCATGACACTAAACCTTGACGGTGGCAAGCAATCGTTCCCATTTGTTAAAGACTATGCCACCATGACCAATAATGGCAAGACCTTGACTGTCGCATTCCCCATGCAACTGGAAGAAGGACCTCACACGCTCGACTACACCGTCTATGACGTGGCCGGTAATAGCGCCACCCGCTCACTGACGTTTGTGGTGGGAGGCAAATCGCAAGCAAGCATCATGGTTGAGGAAAAGCTAGCCACCGAGCAAGCCACATTCCACCTCGATTCCCCATTCTATAATCCTACCACCGTCGACCTTAAGGTTCTGGACATCAGTGGCAATGTGGTGTGGACCACGACCACGTCGTCGTTTCCATACACATGGAATCTCACTAATCGCAAAGGCAGGCGCGTTGCCCCCGGTGTTTATAAAGTTTATGGCAAGTATCAAACAAGTGACGGCGCCTATGGCGGCACCAATATTGAACACATCATTGTTGCCGAACCTCACAAGAAAGGCAATTAACTCACCTTTACATTAATAATGAGCCATTTTCCACAAGTTTCCACACAGTTGGCCGGCAATCGCAATACTTTAACCTCGGTCTTAGGGCTCGCACTTTGCTTTGTCATAGGCTTGACGGGAG
>DGWL01000096.1 GCA_002396125.1 Porphyromonadaceae bacterium UBA4259 | reverse complement strand
AATGTTTACGCCTGGCACATTGGGCACAAAATGAGCATTTTCCACACGTCCGTCGCCCTTGGCGTCAAAGACCAGTCGCATGCGGTTGTCGCAATAGTTGAGCGCATGAACTCCCATGCCGTAGTCCCAAGCCAAGTCGTCGGCACACCAGTCGCCATTGAATGCGGGATAGTAATATTGCGACTTGTCGACAATCACCTGTCCTTCAATAGTAGTGATGCCCTGCTTGCGAAGCATTTCCTCTATCTCGCTCACAATGTCGAGGTTTTCCTTAAAATATACCGAGCCCAGCGTGGGATCGCCCACACCTTCGATAACGAGATTGCCCTTGAGCGTGCTGCCGTGAATCTCACCGTCGAGATATACAGGAGTCTGGAACACATAGTCGGCACCCAGCAGCTCAAGAGCGGCAGCCGATGTGACGGTTTTCATTGTTGAGGCAGTGATACATGCCATGTTGGCATTGCGCTCGCCCAAAGTTTTACCCGTCTTAACGTCAACCACTATCACACCCAGCGATCCATGTCGCATGAGTGAGTCATCGACGAAGCGGTCGATAGCCCGCTGTGTGCGCTGAGCCGTAATATCACGTGCTTGAGCACCAACCACAGCTGCAACGGCTATAATAATCATTAATATTTTCTTTACCATATCAATCGTGATTTTTAAATTATTATCAACTTGTATTACTCTTCTCCCCCACCCTCAATGAGGTTGGCGGCAATTCCGTCGGCCAGTTGCACCAGCGAGCACAAGGGGTGTTCATCGCGGGCAGTGTTGAGGCAGCGGCTCAACTCATAGCTCTGCATGGGCAAGTCCCACGCTGTCATGTGCCAGCGAATGGCAAGCAACTCGTCGTCATAGATTTCAAGGCCACTCATCAGGGCCAACATTGCGCTCTTCTCGCCATGTCCCATGGGGAAATTGCTGTAATTAATCTCATAGCTGGGCACTTCGCGCCAAATTCCATCATCACCCTTGCGCTTCTTGAGCGTGGGATGATAGATGTCGGCCTTGCAGATGTCGTGCAACAAAGTGGCGATGACGATGCTGTCGCGATTGAGTTGTCCCTCGAGTTCAGGTTTCATGGCAATCACCATCTCGCGCAACTTGAGACCGGCCTTGCAGGTATTGAGCGAGTGAAGCAGCAGACCGCCGTCACTGTTGAGGTGATGATTAACGCTTGCCGGAGCGGTGAAGAAGTGCATCTTGCCCTCATCAAGCATCTCAATCAAGTCGTCAACCCCTTCGCGCCCGGTCGATTTGAGCAGACTTATAAATTCGGCTTTATTAGCCTCAATTTCCTGTTTTGTCATTATAGTTCTAGTGATTAAAAAGTTTATTCCTCTTATTCTTCTTTTTCACATATTTTGCCCACGCGTAGTGCTTGCGTTTCTCCAAATACTGGAAGTCGGCTTCATGCTTATAGGCCTCACGCTCAAAGCTGATGCTTGAGTAGGCATTGCCACGCATCATGAGCCTCACCAACCACTCCACCAGATAAATCACATAGAATGGCAGGTAGCCAAGCTCCCGCATTTGAGCTGTGTGAATGCGCTCATGGTTCACGAGCCGGCGCGACACCGCCACATTGGGGTGCACAAAAAACACTCCAAAGAGATTGATGGCGGCGTGCCGTCGCAGTGGCGGCAAGTACTTGCTGCGGACTATTTTCATCGTGAATGCTGATTAATTCTTGAGTGAGCAATTCATGCTCTCACGACTGCAAAGATAAAAAAAAGATATCACTTGAGAGTCACTTTTGGCCAGTTTTTGTGACAACGCGATTTTGTTGTAAAAAAATGTGCCTGTTTCACTTTTCATTTCAAAATAATTGTGTACCTTTGCGCCCGATTTTAGAGATGACACATAGTGGAATTAATTGAACATTCCTAAACAAGTAATACACAATTTTATAACTCAACAAAAGTCATGGTTGCTCTCAACAACAAGAAATTAAAGCAAGAAATCTTTGCCTACTTCCTGCTCACAGTGGGTAGCGCCCTTTTTGCCATTGGCGACGTGATGTTTGTCAATCCTTACCTCATGGCACCAGGCGGCACCTATGGCCTCAGTAATGTGCTCAACACAGTGTGGCCCTGGAAAATTTCGCTCTATGCCATCTGCATGGATGTGCCATTGCTCATCCTTGGCACTTGGATTCTTGGGCCGCGATTTGGTATCAAGACCATTGTGTCGACAGCACTCATTTTCCTTTTCACCCTTATTCTTGAGAGCACATGGGGTTACAATCCCGTGATTCTTGATGGCACCATTGCGGCAACCGGCACTGACTCGATGGTGCAAATACCTCATGGTGGCGGCTGGTTCCAGCCCGACTATTTCCTTAACACCGTGGTGGCTGGTCTCATCTATGGTGTTGCCATTGGACTCATCTTCCGCTCGGGAGCCACCAGTGGCGGCAGCGACATCATCTCAATGATTTTGCACAAGTACACCAAGATTTCGCTCGGCACGCTGGTAATGATTGTTGACGGCATCATCACGCTGAGCACTCTCGTGGCTTTTGGCAACATACGTCTTCCCATCTATTCGGTGCTGGTCATCTTTATTGAAGGCAAGGTTATCAATCTCGTGGTTGACGGCATGAAGAGCTACCGCACGGTGTTCATCATCACCGACAATCCACAGCCCATTCGCGACTACATCATCAACAATCTCAAGCGCGGTGGCACTTGTATCACAGGTAGCGGTCTCTATAAGGGCAACGAGCGCAAGATGCTCTACGTGAGCCTCAACCGCACCGACATGATCAAGTTGCGCAGCGAGCTCTATCACATCGACCCCAAAGCATTTGTCAACATCATGGAGAGCTCTGAGATTCTGGGTGAAGGATTCCGTCGCCTGCCGCAAGAATAACATCATCGTGATGGATGGCGCCAGGTTTTGGCCCAATCCCGTCACCCAACAAGATAAAGAGATAACAGTTTCATAATTTTAAGTTTTTAGAGGTTAATATGGTGAGCCCGCCCGTGCAATGCGCATGGGCGGACTTTTTTCCCAGCTTGCCACACATTAAAGTCCCGCCGAGGCACTGAGCCGGGCGGGACTTTTTGTTGGTTCTAAATCTCTTGAAGAACGAGCCTCATTCATTCATGTGAGTTTCACTCCTGCTCGTCTTCCTGTTCTTTTTGTTTCCTCATGCGGTTCTCTTTCTTGCTTGAGGAACTGCTGGTGTCTTTCTCCTCGCTTAGGTCAATTTCTTGCTTGTTCTTGTCGATGACACGATATTGCAAGTAGGCCAACTCCTGGTCGGGAAGAATCTTGAAGCGGCGGCCAAACTCTCGGCGCCATTTCCCGTACTCGCTGAAGAGGCCCTTCTTGAGATAGGCATCGACAAACGGATGGACATACATAATAAAATCTCTCACGCCCAGCGAGTTGACAAGATAATGAATCTTGTCCTTGAGGCGGTCGGTGAATAGCAACGAGGGCATTATCTCCCCTTTACCTCCACAAGAGGGGCACGTCTCGGTGGTGACGATGTCGAGTGCAGGACGCACTCGTTGACGCGTGATTTGCATCAGTCCAAACTTACTCAGGGGCAGGATGTTGTGCCTGGCACGGTCTTTCTGCATCACTTCGCGCATGTGGTCGTAGAGTGCCTGCCTGTGGTCGCTCTTAGCCATGTCGATGAAGTCGATGACAATAATACCACCCATGTCGCGCAGCCTCAACTGGCGTGCAATCTCGTCGGCAGCCAGCAGGTTCACGTCGAGAGCGTTGCTCTCCTGGTCGGTGGTCTTGCGCGAGCGATTTCCTGAGTTCACGTCGATAACGTGCAAAGCCTCGGTGCTTTCAATAATTATGTATGCGCCCGAACGGAACGAAACCGTTTTTCCGAACGACGACTTCACCTGACGCGTCACGTTGAACTTGTCGAAGATGGGCTGGTCGTCGGTGTAGATTTTCACAATCTCACTGCGCTCGGGGGCTATTAGGCCCACATAGTTGTGAATTTGCTCATAAATTTCGGCATTATTCACATGTATGCTCTCAAAGTCGGGGCTGAACACGTCGCGAATCAAGCTCACGGCACGGCTCTCCTCCTCATAGATGAGGCTTGGTGGCTCGCTGTAGCTGATTTTCGCGAGGCTCTCCTCCCAGCACTTGAGAAGCACTTTAAGTTCACTATTCAATTCAGCGGCACGTTTATTCTCGGCCGAGGTGCGCACTATCACACCAAAGTTCTTGGGCTTGATGCTCTCCACGAGCCTGCGCAGTCGCATTTTCTCGGCGCGGTCTTTAATCTTTTGCGACACCAGTATCCTGTTGTTGAACGGGATAAGCACCATGAATCGGCCGGTAAAGGTGATTTCGGTGGTCAGGCGAGGTCCTTTAGTGGAAATGGGTTCCTTTGAGATTTGTACGATCAACTCCTGTCCTGCCTGTAGCACGTCGGTGATGGTGCCATGCTTGTCGATGTCGGGCTGCAGTTTCATTTTCGAGAGGCTCACGGCACGCTTGCCGCCACTCTCCTTGACCTGCTTGAGAAACTCCTGATAGCTGCTGAATTGTGAGCCTAAATCAAGGTAATGAAGAAATGCTTCCTTGCCGTAACCAACGTTGACAAACGCCGCATTCAATCCCGGCATGAGCTTCTTTACCTTGGCAAAATAGAGGTTACCCACTGCGTAGGAAGCGTCGCGCGCTTCCCGCTGAAGCGACATCAGTCTACCGTCTTCGAGCAGAGCGGTGCTGATGCTGGTGGGCTTGACGTCTACAATCAGTTCACTTCTCATTGTGAATTATTGGTTTTTTCATGTTCACTCATCACTCTTGGCAGCCATTGTGGCACTCCCCCCTCCCGCCATGGTGCAAGGTGTTCTCACACCTTAATTTATATTATAAAAACAATTGCGGGAACTTGAGCTGCCACCGCAGCGCTGAATGTGTGTGTGTGATTGAGTGGGATCATCAGTCACGCCGGGCCTGTCTTACCCGTAGCGGACCTAAAATCTAAAAACGAAAGAACAAACCAATGAATACGGCTCTTGATGTAATTAAGTTTTACAGCTTGTCTCACGACGCAAGAGCCACCATCATTCGTTTGTTCCTTGCCTTAGACTCATCTCCTAGAAAGAATTACTTCTTGTTCTTGTGACGATTCTTTCTGAGTCTTTTCTTGCGCTTATGCGTAGCCATCTTGTGGCCTTTTCTTTTCTTTCCGCTTGGCATTTTAATTAATTTTAGAGTTGTTATATTGAGTTATTATAATGCTTTTTTAAAAGAGCCAGTGCTTAAAATCACTTCTTAACTTGCTCCATGAAAACCTTGGCAGGCTTGAATGCGGGAATGTTGTGCTCGGGAATGATAAGAGCGGTGCCCTTAGAGATGTTGCGAGCAGTCTTCTGAGAACGGGTCTTAACGATGAAACTACCAAAACCACGGAGGTATACATTCTCACCCTCGGCCAGTGAATCCTTCACTGTTTCCATAAATTTCTCAATAGTCTCCAAAACTGAGGCTTTGTCGATGCCTGTCGATTTAGCGATTTCGCTTACGATATCTGCTTTAGTCATTTCTTAAAAAAAATTTTATAGTTAAATTTTTACTTAAAAGTTCATTCACTCTAAATTAAAGAAATGATTTAAAACACCTAATTTTCACACCCTAAAGTGCCTAAAAAACAAGTGTATAAACCACCCCTTGATTTTTTGCAAGTGCAAATATCGCACTTTTTTTTTAAATAGCACTCATTCCAAGGCATTTTTTCTCAAGTTTTTGTGTTTTTTTTCTCATTTTCAACATTTTTACCCCATTTTGCCCACCATTTTTGGCATCTCATAGCGTGTTTCATCATAATAAACGGACACACCAATTTGCCCGACTCATTTTTTATGACTAAATTTGTTTGCTCATTTACTCCACTACCCTTTGCGCTCCACCACTCTACTATTTTACCGCTCTACAACATCACTATCTCATGACAGGAATAAAAACCGTTTTCATCGACATCGACAACACGCTGTGGCACTTCACCCGCAACAGCGACATCGCCCTTGAGGAGACCTTTCACATCTTCCACTGCGAGAGGTGGTGCCACGACTATGAGTATTTCCACCGGCGCTACGAGCTACACAACCTGCGCATGTGGCAACTCTACAATCAAGGGCTCGTTGCCAAGGCAGTACTTATGGTCAAGCGGTTTGAGCTAGCGTTGCGCGACTGCGGCCATAATTCCGACAGCATGCACCTTGCCAATGACATGAACACCACCTATCTGGAACGGCTGGTAATGCACCATGAACTGGTGCCCGGAGCAGTGGAACTGTTGAAATATCTGCACGAGCAGGGCTATCAGGTGAATGCCTTGAGTAACGGCTTCAAGGGTGTGCAAGACAAGAAGTTGCAAGCCGGAGGCATGAACCGCTACATTACACACATGATTTTGAGCGAAGACTGCGGCATCACCAAGCCCCGACTTGGCATATATCGCTACGCGCAGCAAGTGACAGGATGCACACCCTCAACGACAGTAATGATTGGCGACGACCCGTCGACCGACATCGCCGGAGCACTTGCCGCCGGCTGGCGCACCATCTACCTCAACCTCACCGGAACTCCCTGTTCCACCGCCCACCACACCGTCACCCACCTGCTTGAAATAAAGCAACTGCTGTGACATAAAGCGACTACAATTATTTCATTGTGACTACAACAAAACTCGTGTGCTTGATAAATGTTGGGCAAAGTGATGTTGTTACATTTTTTTTGATTACTTTTGCAGGCGTAAAATTAAAGACTTATATGAATCAGGATACGAAACTCAAGCTTGAGGAGCAGATTATCATGATGCTCCGCACGGTGTTTGACCCGGAAATTCCGGTTGATGTTTATAGTTTGGGGCTAGTCTATAAGATTGACCTTCAAGATGATGGCAATGTGGTAATTGACATGACACTCACCGCCCCCAACTGCCCGATGGCCGATTTCATCTTTGAGGATGTGCGCCAAAAGGTGGAGAGCATCGACGGCATCAACTCATGCACAGTTAACTTGGTGTACGAGCCCGAGTGGGACGTGCGCATGATGAGCGACGAGGCAAAGCTTGAGCTGGGATTTGACCTCGATGAGGAAGACGAAAAGAAGTGAAACTCGCCTATTTCATATCGGACGCCCATTTGGGAGCAGGCTACATCACCGACAAGCGTGAACACGAAGGTCGCCTGGTGCGTTTTCTCGACAGCATCAAGGCCGATGCCGCCGAGCTTTACTTGCTGGGGGACATTTTGGACTATTGGTTTGAATACAAACACGTGGTGCCACGCGGGCATGTGCGTTTCCTTGGCAAGCTCGCCGAACTTGCCGATGCCGGTGTGAAAATTTACTGGTTTACCGGCAATCACGACGTGTGGCTTCGTGATTACCTGTCGAGCGAAATAGGTCTCAAGGTTATATACGGGCACACACCCATGACCGTGCTAGGCAAGCAATTCCTGCTCTCGCACGGCGACGACGTGGGTTATCAGCGCCCAGGCTACCGCGTGATTCGCAGCATCTTCTACAACAAGGTGTGCCAGTGGCTCTACGCCAGCGTGCATCCGCGGTGGACCTATCCTCTAGCCACCCGCTGGTCGCAACGCAACCGCGTCACTCGCGACAAGGACACCGAAACCCGCCTTAAACAAGAGTTCTGCAAGCATCTTGAGGACTACTGCAACAGCTACAGTGCGAGTCACCCCGATGTAGAGCATTTTGTGTTTGGACATCTTCATCTTGCATGCCAAGTGAAACTCCATCAAGGGCGCGACATGACCGTGCTGGGCGACTGGATTGATCAAATGACTTATGCCACATTCGACGGAAAAAACGTTAAACTGAGGTCCTATAACGAAGTTGGCTCTTAAAAATTTAAAATGTCTTACACAACTGAGTTTCAAGATATTAGACCACATCTCAAGCCCCGTTGACAAAAATTACTTAAAGAAAAATTAGGTTTATTGAAAAAAAACACATAACTTTGCAGCGCAAAGACAAAGGTCATTGAAGAATATTTGAAAATGCAGCATCCACGTTCCAGAGTAATCTGGATTTTTTTAGGAAAGGCTTCGCAATCGTTTGCATTAATTTAATTTAACTATTGAGTTAAGCAATGTTACTTAAAGCTTTCAAGATGCTGTCATTCAACTGGATTGCACGGCTAATACAACTTTCTAAACAACACAAGCTGTTAAAGAACACATTAACAATATTTGCAGCTTTTGAAATTTGACATTACTTTTGCATTAAGTATAAACCTCAAAACATTCTTTTATTACCTTACACAAAATTATTACCTATTGAATGCTTAGCAAGGATCATTTGACGAAAATAATCCTTGCTATTTTTTTGTATATTTAAGAACGAGGTCACTAATTGCCGTTGTTGCGACTCATGGTATTGAGGGCGTGAAGGCCAAGAGGAAGAGCCAGGAGGAATGATGCGGCATCGGCAACCGCTTGAGCAATCTCCACTCCCAAGAAGCCCAATAACAGATTACCCAAGAAAAGGGCCGGAATGAGGAAAATGCCCTGTCGCGACATAGCCATGATAGTCGCCGGCACTGTGCGACGAATGTTCTGCAAGTACATGTTAACCAGCACCACGTAGCCCGTGAGCGGAAATGAAAGACACTGGAATCGCAACACCTCGGCACCAATGCGGCTCACCTCGGGGTCGCTGGCGACAAAGAGCCCCACAAGCGGCCCGGCAAATATCCACCCGGCCACAGCAAGCACTGTGCTGTAGATGGTGAGCACTTTGCACGTGTGAACGAAGGCTGCGCGCACACGGTCGAACTTGCCTGCTCCATAGTTGAAGCCGCACACAGGCTGAAAGCCCTGTCCATAGCCTATCATTGCGGCATTGGCAAGCATTGTGATGCGTCCCACAACCGAGAAACTGGCAATGGCCGAGTCGCCATAGATGCCCGCCACATGATTGAGAATCAAGGCGGCAATACCCATCATCGACTGGCGCGCCAACGATGGTAGTCCGCCGGCGGCAATGTCCCGATAACGCCGCATTGACGGCTTGAACTTTGAGATTCTTATCTCCACCCCTCCCCTCTCGCCCGAGAGCATGAGCATGAGAGTGAACGCCACCACTTGCGAGAATGCAGTTGCCATGCCGGCCCCCTTAACACCTAACTGCAATCCGAAGATTAGAATTGGGTCGAGAATCACGTTCAGCACAGCACCGCTCATTATTCCTATCATTGACAGCACAGCGTTGCCTTGATGGCGCATGAGGTTGTTCATGGTGAAACAACTCATGATAAATGGAGTGCCAAGCAGGATATAGGTAAAATAGTCGCATGCAAAGGGCATAATGGTGGGTGTTGACCCGAAGAATCGCAACATGGGTTCCATGAACACAAAGCCCATGAGAGCAATGAAAGCTCCGGTGAGCCAAGTTGAAACCAATCCCACACTTGCCATGACACCCGCATTGTGGGTATCCTCATGCCCAAGCATTCGCGAGATGTAATTGCCGGCGCCTTGCCCAAAGAAGAATGCTATAGATTGGACAATCGACATGTAGGAGAACACAATGCCCAGCGCAGCTACGCTCTGCGTGTTGATTTGCCCCACAAAATAGGTGTCGGCAAGGTTATAGAACCCGGTCACCAGCATGCTCACCATGGCCGGCACAGCAAGGCCCGTGACCAAGCCCCCCACCGGTTGTGTGGTGAGTTTCACAAACTTGGCATGTTGAGCCTCGCTCGAGCTGCGAGAATTAAAATGATGATGTATCAGGCTCATTATCAACCATTTTTCAAACGCACACCCACGCCTAAACCTTAGCCTTGGCCTTGACTCTTGGGAGTAACTCCCAATTGTGGTGAGTTAACATTAAAATTTCTCAGGTAGATGTTTTCCATGTCATCATCGACTGTAACCAATTCCACACACTTGTCATGAATGGTGATGCCGATCACACTAAGTGCATCCACCCCGGTTGGCAGCATTAAAATACCACGCACACGACCATTCTGGTCACATACCTGAATACCTGCATTGGTCACCACCCACAAGTTACCCGAACCGTCAAATGCCATTGCCGTCACGTGGAGCAACGAGTTGTCATAGCTGTGTAACCAATAGAATGGCTGGCCGTTCACCCCATCGCCATTCCCATCTAGAATATACTGCCACAGGCAGTTAGTGTTAGCTCTAGTGAGCACCATGAAACTATTGTCGGGATAATAGGCCTTGGGATTTATATTCACACCTTGAGTGGCTCCACGTTGAGCAACCACACGCCACCCACTGTCGTCAACCAACATGGTGTCGAGCAGATTGTTGTGTGTTTTTCCCGCCTTGGGCTTGGCCGGCCAGTCATGCCACATCCATTCCATCACGTGGGCAAAAATTTCACTGGCACGCTTCACTCCGTGGTTGCAGTCGCTCCAATCGTAACGCGCGTCGTAGCCGGCAAAGTCGAGCGCTGTGGCAAGCATGCGGTTACCCTCATACCAATGCCCGAAGAGCGGATTCCACACATCATTGGTACCATCTTGAAGAAACACACGCAAAGGCCGCGGCTCACTCTTGCGCACAATAGCCTGAAGGTCGTTACCACCACGCATTGCCACAAATGTGCCCACGCCACTGAACACGCGGCTAAAGAGGGTGGGACGATGCCAAGCCGCAGTGAATGCCGCGATACCGCCACTGCTCAAGCCAAATATCATGCCGTCATCGCGCTTAAGCATGACCGGTGCGCCACTTGCTGTGCGCAACTGCTCTACCCAAGGCAGTACCTCGGTCTCAAGAAAGCACACAAACTTGTCGCTTGTGAGGTCAAACTCGTTGCTGCGGTTGTAGCGCAGCATCTTGCCTGCGCTGTCTTTAATCACTCCAGGCTGCAAAAACACACCTATTGTCACCGGCATTTTGCCAGCGGCTATCAAGCTGTCGATTACATGAGGAGCATTGCACAAGATGCCATCGAGTCCCACATAGAGACAAGCCGGCGCCTTCCCGTCGTAGGCATCGGGGATATAAACCTCAACCTCACGCTCGGTGCCCGGATAAAGGCTCTCACTGCTCTTTATTGTACCCTTGATAATCTCATGCGCCCCGGCATTGATGCCAAAGACCATAACCATGAGCACGAAAAAAATGACTTTTGTTTTCATTATTATCCAATTGACATTTACAGCGCAAAGGTAGTGATTTTTCTTGTATGGTTTAGGACATAAATCATCAAAAAGCATTAATTTTGCAGCCGTTTTTAAATTACAAACCAAAACATGTCACTAACCAAACATATGAACTGGAGTATTTTTGCAACCCTAGGGCTTCTCTTGCTGAGCAACATCGTCATGACCTTTGCGTGGTATGGCCACCTGAAGCTGCAGCAGATGGGTGTAACCAGCCACTGGCCCCTCATTGCCGTGATAGTGTTCTCGTGGGCAATAGCATTCTTTGAATATTCACTCATGGTGCCAGCCAACCGCATTGGATTTGAGGGTAACGGTGGCCCCTTCTCGCTCATGCAGCTCAAGGTTATTCAAGAGGTCATCACACTCACGGTGTTCACAGTGTTTGTTCGCTTATTCTTCAACAACGAGCAACTCCACTGGAATCATTTTGTATCGTTTGCACTGCTTATTGTAGCGGTTTACTTTGCATTCATGGAAACCGATTAACGCCAAGCCTTTGGTATAAATAGGGTGTATTTATTCAAAAATACCGCATATTTGTTAAACTTGGTTAATTTTCTGCATATTTTGGCATTTTCTTGCCAAAAAATTATGTTCTATAACACAAAATACACTATCTTTGCATCAGTTTTCATGGTATTAGTTTTTAAGGTTATGAAATCCTAAACGTCGTGATGACGATTTCTTTTTCATTGTTTAAGGTTTATGTTAATGGTATTAGAAGGTTAATTAGTTAAGCAATCCCCGGCGCGATGCCAGGGATTCTTATTTTATATATCAACACTAGCCGTTTGTCAAACAAATACACCTTATTATAAAAATACTTAAATATGGCTTATCATTGCGTGGAAATGGTTATTTTTGCAAAATGTTTTGATGCGGCTCCCCAGCACTTTGCTCGTCAAGCCGCATTAATAGGCTATAAAACACGACTATTTTGAAATGAACAGCATAACACTTCACAACACCTTGCCTGCCGTGTTTGCGGGTCGCCCCGACACGGGCAGCGAGATATGGCTCCGCGAGGTTAAATTTGAGCGTGGCAAGCACTACCTCATCAGCGCCGAGAGCGGAACCGGCAAGTCATCGCTGTGCAGCTACATCTATGGCTACCGCATTGATTATAGCGGCACTATGGCCTTCGATGGGCGCGATATAAAGCAACTCTCGGTCGACGAGTGGTGCAAAGTTCGCACCCATCACATCGCCTATCTTGCCCAAGACATGCGTCTCTTTCCCGAACTCACCGCAATGGAAAACATTCAGCTCAAGAACAGCATCACCGGCCACAAGAGCACACAAGAGATTGTGGCAATGATGGAACAGCTGGGCATAGGAGAGAAAATCGACAGCCCTGTGGCACGCCTGTCCATTGGGCAGCAACAGCGCGTGGCAATAGTGCGCACACTGTGCCAGCCATGCGATTTCATCCTGCTCGACGAACCCGTGAGCCACCTCGACGATGCCAACAATGCCATTGTGGCGCAAATGGTGAGCGACGAGGCCGCACGTCAGGGAGCAGGTATTATTTCAACCTCGGTTGGCAACAATGTTAAAATCACTGTAGACAAGGAGTTTAAGCTATGAGCAATAAAACCGGCAACGACAATAGCAGCAAGGGATTGATGTGGAAACTGTTGAAAAAGCACATCAGCCCGGCACAGCTTGTGGGATTCTCGCTAGCTAGCCTCATTGGCCTCACGATAGTGATACTCGCTGTGCAATTCCACCAGGACGTGCGCCCCATTTTCAACGACGAGGAAAGCTTTATCAAGAAGGACTACCTCATTATCACAAAAGCGGTATCGACCGCCGGCACATTGCTGGGCGGAAACAACGAGTTCTCGCCCGAGGCTATTGCCGACATTGAAGCTCAACCCTGGTGCCGCAAGGTGGGCAAGTTCTCGAGCAACGACTACAGCCTCTATGCCACGCTTGGCGTGGGGGGTGTGGGTGGCCGCTCAATGGGCACGATGCTATTTTTTGAGTCTATCCCCACCGAGTTTATTGATGTTACCGACAGCGACTGGAAGTTCAACCCCGACCGTCCCGAGATACCGGTGATTATGTCGCGCGACTACCTGTCGCTCTACAACTTCGGTTTCGCGGCAAGTCAAGGCTTGCCACAAATCAGCGAAGGCATCGTGTCGCGAGTGCCGCTGGAGTTCACCTTGCGCGGCAACGGCAACTACGACACACTTAAAGGGCGCATTGTGGGATTTTCCAATCGCCTCAACACCATCGTTGTTCCCGAGGACTTTATGCGCTGGAGCAACGAGCGCTACGGCAGTGGCATTGACCGCAACCCGTCGCGCCTCATCGTCGAGGTCAACAGCCCCGGCGACGTTAAGATGCAAGACTACCTCAACGACCATGGCTATCAGGTGGCCGGCGACAAGATGCAGCAAGGCAAGGCTCAATATTTTCTCACTCTGGTAGTGACCATTGTCATCATTGTGGGCATCATCATCAGCTTGCTATCCTTCTTCGTGCTAATGCTCAGCATCTACCTGCTGCTGCAGAAGAACACCAAGAAACTGCAAGACCTGCTACTGCTGGGCTACTCACCGGCACAAGTTTCGCGCACCTACATCAGCATGGTGGTAGCCATCAATGCCGCGGTGCTCGTGCTCGCCATCATCATCATGCTACTGGCACGTGCCTATTACTTGCCCACGCTGCAAGCACTCGGCACCAGTGGCGGCACTGTGATTATCGCCATCGTTGTGGCAATCATTATCATGGCACTCATCACCACCGGCAACATAATCGCTATCAAGCGCAAGATTAACGCCTTGTGGATACAAGGTGCCTAAAACACAAGCACTATTCAAGATAATAAAACACCACCCGAATACATCATGACAAAAATAATAGCAATAGCCAATCAAAAAGGCGGCGTGGGCAAAACCACAACATCAATCAACCTGGCGGCATCGCTGGCTATGTGTAAAAAAAAGGTACTACTCATTGATGCCGACCCTCAGGCCAACGCCACTTCGGGGCTGGGAATTGACCCAAAGCAGTTGCAATCGTCAATCTACGAATGTCTCGTCGACGAATATCCCATTGAGAGCGCGAAAGTCAAGTCGTGTGTCGACAACCTTGACGTGCTGGGCTCACGCATTGACCTGGTGGGAGCCGAACTTGAACTCATCAACATGCCTAACCGCGAGAAAGTGTTGCACAAGTTGCTCACATCCACCGGGCTCGACTATGACTACATCCTCATCGACTGCAGCCCATCGCTTGGACTCATTACTGTGAACGCCCTCTCGGCGGCCGACAGTGTCATTATTCCCGTTCAGGCCGAGTATTTCGCCCTAGAAGGCATCAGCAAGTTGCTCAACACAATTCGCATCATCAAGTCGAAACTCAACACCAGGCTCCACATTGAGGGATTCCTGCTCACCATGTATGACGCCAGGCTTCGACTGGCCAACCAAATCTACGAGGAGCTCAAGAGTCACTTTGGCGACATCGTGTTCACCACCGTTATTCCGCGAAACACGCGCTTGAGCGAAGCCCCAAGTCATGGCCTGCCGGCAGTGCTCTACGACCCGCAAAGTCGCGGCGCCATCAGCCACATGCAACTCGCCCAAGAGCTCATCGACAAGGACAAAAAGTAACATTAACAGACACTCATTGCCACGGTTACACTTTTTTTTCGTAACTTTGCAGACTAAAAACATTTTTACAAAGAAAGACTAGAACACAAAGATAGTATATGAAACGAAACGCGTTAGGACGAGGACTTGACTCGCTAATCACAATGGACGACCTGCAGACGAGCGGATCGAGCGCAATTAACGACATACCCGTTGACCAGATTGCCCCCAACCCCGACCAGCCGCGCACCACGTTTGACAAGGATGCGCTCGAGGAGTTGGCGGCATCAATCCGCGAGATTGGCATCATACAGCCACTCACGCTGCGTCGCGTCAACGACGACAAGTACCAGATTATCTCGGGCGAGCGACGCTATCGCGCCGCCAAGAAAGCGGGACTGAAAAGCGTGCCTGCCTACATTCGCGACGCCAACGACACCGAGCTGACCGAGATGGCACTCATCGAGAACATCCAGCGTGAGGACCTCAACGCCATTGAAATAGCACTGACGCTACGCAAGCTCATCGACCAGTACAACCTCACTCAGGAGCGACTGAGCGAGCGCATAGGCAAGAAGCGCACCACCATTGCCAACTTCCTGCGACTGCTCAAGCTACCGGCCGAGATTCAGCTGGGATTGCGCGACAAGGCACTCGACATGGGCCACGCACGCGCACTGCTGGCTGTCGACGACCCAACTGTGCAGTTAAAATTCTATAATGAGACCATTAAAAAAGGTTTATCGGTTCGCCAAGTGGAACAGCTCGTCAAGGACTACCAAGAGAGCCTCACTGCCACCGGCGACGTTGCCAAGCAACAGCCCAAGCGCCGCAGCAACAGCGACTTCGACATCCTCACCAATCACCTGACCAAGGCTTTTGGCGTGCCGGTGAAGATGACCTGCGACGCCAAGGGTAAAGGAAAAATAACATTTGCCTTCAACAGCGACGATGACCTTGACAGAATAATTACTATCTTTGACCGTTTAAAAAATAAGTGATTGACACTTAGTAAGACATGAAACAAGCTGCTCACAACGTCACAATCACACTGCGCGCAATGGCCTTGATGCTACTGTGCTGCATTGCCTGTGCCGGTGCGGCGGCTCAAAATGTCACAACCCCCAGTGCCGATATTACAATAAGCACCGACACTGTGGTGGTGGCCGACAGCACCGTGATGCTCACCGGCAAGGTGGAAACACCCGGTGCCGCCGCGCTCGACAGCAAGCTGCGGTTCAATCCCAACCCCATGCGCGCCATGTGGCTCTCGGCATTGTGCCCGGGCTTAGGTCAAATCTACAACCACCGCTACTGGAAGCTGCCCATAATCATTGGAGCCTTTGTGGGACTAACCTACGGCACCACTTGGAACAACCGTATGCTTAATGATTATTCCAAGGCCTACCGCGACATCAGCGACAACGACCCCAACACGCGCAGCTACATGGATTTTTATCCACCCACCGTCAAGGAGAGCGATCTCGACAAGTCGTGGCTCACCAGCACGCTCAAGAACCGCAAGGACTACTACCGGCGCTATCGCGACATCTGCATAATAGGCATCGCGGCCGTCTACCTGCTCAATGTGGTTGACGCCTATGTCGATGCCTCGATGATGCACTTCGACGTCACGCCCGACCTGTCGATGAGCTGGGGCCCGGCGGTTCTCGACAACCACGGCTCACGCCTGCCCGCAATAGGGCTGGGATGCTCGCTTGATTTCTAGACACACACTCTGAAAAGATTATAATTCAGAAAATATTATAAAGTTATGAAATATAAAGTTTTAGTTTTAACAACAATTACCCTGTTTTCAACATTCGTTGCCGGTAATGCCAAGAACATCTTGTCGCTCAAGGAGTCGATTACCGACAACGCCATCGTCTACCCCTCGAGTTTCGAGACCGACACCAAGGAGATGATGGAAAACTGGTATCTCAAGAACTATGCCATCATCGACCAGAGCAACATCGAGAACCGCAACTATGGTGAGGTGAGCGATGCCGAGTACATCAAGCGACTCAAGGCTCTGCCCACCGTGATTGAGATGCCTTTCAACCAAATCGTGAAGAGCTACATTGAGCGCTATGTGAAACGCAGCCGCACTCTGGTGGCTCAAATGCTTGGCATGAGCCCCTACTACATGCCCATCTTTGAGGATGCCCTTGAGCGCCACCAGATGCCACTGGAGCTCAAGTACATCCCCATCATTGAGAGTGCGCTCAACCCCAACGCCGTGTCGCCTGCCGGCGCCGGTGGATTGTGGCAGTTCATGGTTGCCACCGGCAAGGGATTGGGACTGGAAGTGAACTCGCTCGTCGACGAGCGCCGCGACCCTTACCGCTCAAGCGAGAAGGCGGCAGTCTACTTCAAGCAGCTCTACAACACCTACCACGACTGGTCGCTGGCCATCGCGGCCTATAACTGCGGCCCCGGCAACGTCAACAAGGCCATTCGCCGCACCGGCACCGAGAACCCCGACTTTTGGGAGATTTACAATTACCTGCCCAAGGAGACACGCGGCTATGTGCCCGCTTTCATCGCAGCCAACTATGTGATGGCCTACTACAAGGAGCACAACATCAGTCCCACCCTCACCAAGAAGCCACTCATTATCGACACCGTGCAGGTGCGCAACCGCATCTACTTCAGCCAAATCTCGCAGGTGCTCAACATTCCTCTCGACGAAATCAGGATTCTCAACCCGCAATATCGCAGCGATGTGATTCCCGGCAACTCAAGCAAGAGCTACTCGCTGGCTCTGCCATCGCAGCAAATCTACAGCTACATCATGGCCGAGGACAAAATCACCAACTATCACCGCAAGCAGTTCGACCCACGCGAGATAGTTCAACCGGGCGACGTGAAATCGATTATCGATGACGAGCGCGACAACATGGCCAGCAACGGCATTGAATATCATGAGGTGACCGACGACGAGGACTTTATCGACATCGCCGACCGCTATGGCATGCAATATGACGACCTCATGGAACTCAACAACCTTTCCAGCACCACCCTGCACAAGGGACAAGTGCTCAAAGTGGTGCGCAAGGGCTACAACGTGGAGACGGTGATGGGAGGCATGGCCGAGAGCAACCAGCAGCCCACCTACGCAAGCAACAACATGCCCAGCAACAACAATTACAATAATAGTAACAGCTATCGCAATTCGCAGCAAGGTAGCGGACACTACGATGGCGACAGCCGCTACGTTCCCGAGCGCAGCCAGCGCAATCAGCAGCCCGCAGGGCAGCAAAACGTGCCCGTGCCACAGCGCAACAACAATAGCAACAATAGCAGCAATAGCAACAATTACAACAGCAACAAGCAGTCAAACTATGACGAGAGCCTGCGTCGTCAGCAAGAAGAAGAGGCGGCAGCCAGGCGCCGCGCCGACGAGGCCGCACGCAAGAAACGCCAGGAAGAGCTAGCCAAGAAGAAAGCTGCCGAGGAAGCCGCCGCCAAGAAGCGCCGCGACGAGGCCGCTAAGAAGAAACGCCAGGAAGAAGCTGCCAAGAAGAAAGCAGCCGAGGAAGCCGCACGCAAGAAGGCCGAGGAAGAGCGTCGCCGCCGCGAGGCCGAGAAGCCCATCAAGCACGCCGTTAAGGAGGGCGACAACCTCACTCGCCTGGCCGAGCGCAATGGAGTGTCGATTGAAGACATCAAGCGTGCCAACGGTCTCAAGGACGACAACATTCGCATTGGCGAGACCATCCTCATCCCCAAGAAGGACTCACGCGGCAGGGTTATCATGCCAAATGGACAAAACGAAAGGCAGGAGCACAAGTCGTCGTCAAGGCAGCAGCACGCTAAGCAAGACTCGGCAAAGAACGAGCGCAGGTCGAGCAAACGCTCGCAAGAGCCCGCCAAGAAGCAGGAACAACCCAAGGAGTCGAAGAGTTCAAAATCCTCTTCAAAGAGCAACAACACTGTTCAGCCAAAGTCTTCAAGCAAGAAGAGATAACACAACCTGGACAATAAAGATAGAAATGCCGGTGTGCAAGTGGGCTCAGAACCCTTGCACGCCGGCATTGTTTTAAAGTGAATTCAGGCCTGATTTACTTGACCAGAACCTTATTTCCACCTACGATGTAGAGCCCCGGCTCGGTGGGCTTGCCCGGAAGCTTGCGTCCTTGCAGGTCATACCATGCATTGTTTTGTTCCAGCGATTCGTCATTAGCAACCGAAGGCCGCTCGATGGCCGAGGGACCCGATTCAACCACCTCAAATTTCATATCAGTGGGCAAGAAACCACCAATACATACACAAATTAATTCATATTTACCCACATCCATGTTTGCCGCCAGGAAAGTTGACTCAATGGTCACCTCCTCGCGCTCTAGCGCAGTGTTGCGCAGCGGCCAATCACAGCTTGGGTGAGGTCGATAGCGCCGGTGCCGCTGTAGGCCACCGGGGTGCGCGACACGTCGATGATATAGGTGTAGCCGCCCTCATCGCCCACCAGTTTGATGGCGCGGTTGATGCGGTCGTAGATGGGAGCCTCGAGTGCCTGCTTTTGAGTTTCCAGACTTTCCTTGCTCTTGGCCAGAAACTTCTCGATGTCACGGTCGCCCTCTTGGATTTCACGCACGCGGCGGTCCTTGATGGTTTGTGGAGTGCCGGCATCGAGTGCGATTTGCTGATAGGCGGCATATTTCTTGTTAAACTCGTCCTGCATCATTTCATACTCAGCCTTGAGTTGAGCCGATGCCGCGTTAAGTTGCTCGGTAGCGACCTTGGCCTCGGGCATTGCGTTAAACACCGCCTGCACGTCGACCGTGGCAAGCTTCACTTGAGCCAGCATGGCAACCGGTGCCAGCATGAGCAGCATGGTTAAAATCTTTCTCATCGTGCGATAGTATTGTGAATGTGAATGTGTTTCAATGTGCAAAGATAAGTTTTTTTTAGACAACAATTGATAGTTGCCTATGTTTTTTTTGACCCATGAGCTCCAACCTGCCATAACGAGCTGATAAATGAGAAGCAGAGAGCCGCCCACGCCAGAAATAGCGGGGCGGCCCTCATGCTTCAAATCATGGTCATGCTCAAGCACACGCGCGCTGTGGCATGCACTTGCGTATTTTACTTAATGACCTTGCGAGTAGCTGTAGAGCCATCGGTGTAACGAGTAACCACGATGTTCACGCCCTGGAATGGACGATCGCTCTCAACACCGGCAACGTTGTAATACTTCACGCCGGCAACAGCCTTGCGATTAACATTGTCAATACCAGTAACAATCTCATTCATTGGAATTGTAATTTGCTTCTCAACAACGTAGTAGAGGCGGTCGCTGTCGGTGGGACGAGCCTTGATGCGTGGTGCGTTGCTGGTAGAAGTCTTCTTGTAATAGAAGCGTGCAACCAACTTAACCTCCTTCAAATCGTTAGCTGCAACAAATGCCCAGCTATCTTTACGGCCTTTCTCTCCAGCTCCACCAATGTGAGTTGATTGACCATCGTAGAGTGGACGTTCCATCTTACCAATCAGTTGCAGGTTCTCGTCGAAGTCCCATGCCGGAGCTTCGTCATCATAATCTACCCACAAGCGGTAGTCATAGAGTTCATAACCGGTTGCGGCAGGCAACTCGCTTGTAAGATTAACCTCGGGGCTATAGATAGCATATTCTACACCATCCTGGGTCCAGGTATAATCACTCTTGTAGCACTTACTTGTGCTGAAGTCTACCGAACCGTTCTTCTCTACCTGCTGCATAGCAGAACCGTAGGTGTTGTTATTAGAGCGAACAACGCCGTCATAACCAATACCGTTAGCAATGGTTACGGGCAAGAAGTACTTAGAGGGATCGGCAGGGTACATAGGCAGCCACATACCGTCGATGCTACCAAGCGACTCGTCGCGAACAAAGTCGTAAGTAGCACTATAGGCGCTTACACTATTCACAGTATAACTACCATTCTCATTATGAGTAGCGGTAGCCACCTGAGTCATGCCGGTTGTGCTTGCGCTGCTGTTCTCATTTAATTTGTAACCGGTAACAGCGGGATCGGCATAAGCCAAAACATTTACATCGGCATTTGCGGTTTCGGTGTTACCGACCTTCATAGCAACGAGGTTGCGGTCGGTGTCCTCATCAACCTGCTTTTGGGTGTAGGCCTTCACGTTCATTGAAGACTTGTAGATGCCCACAGTCTCAACGTTGCTCACGCCAGTGCCACCACCGTAGATGTAAATACCGGTGGTTCTGTTAAAGTCGGCACCTGTAGATACCAGTCGTATAACTACGCCCATAGGCACTTGCTCAACAATAGAGCTGGAAGGTATTTCATCCATCAAGGGCACAGTCCAAGAGTAGTCTTTAAACTCCTCTTTTGCAATAATCTGCTCAACGCCATTCACGCTCATGGCCTTGTAGTTATCGGCATTAAATCCGCTACCCGACAGGGTTGTGTTAACAACCACGGTCACAGGACCGGTAATACCACGATCATCAAAGAATGACTTCTTAATGTAGAGGTCGTAGTAGTAGAATGTATGTACATCATCGGAAGCCTCATTGTTTGGACCAGCAAACGAACCACGCTCCCATCCTTCGGGCATAACGAGCTGATTACCATATCCGGTCATGTGACTTTCCACATACTCTGCAGTGAGCGAAGTAACCATGTCGCCATACTGGCCCACGCCACGAATCTGGAAATTGTAGTGGTCGGGGTGAGAGTTGGTGGCAGTGTTGGCCGACCAAGTGTCGTTCACGTAGTCAATCACGCCCTCAAGGTCTACAAGCTCGTTAATGTCGTTGTAGGTCTTCTCGGTGTAGTTGAGAGTGGTGTTGTGCGAATAGGTGGAATGCACGGGCATACCATCCTCGGTGTAGTATTCAACCGAAGGAGTCACCTTGATGGGAGCATCCATTGCGTTAACCGATGGGTTGCTTGAAGGCTGACCCTCGGCAAAGAGGTTGATGGTAGCAAAACGGAACTCAGTGCCAAAGTCGTCGATAGCATAGAACTCAAAGAGGTTGTTGCCTGGACGCAGGTCACCGGCCTTGATGCGCTTGGCGGGATCGTCGGGCTGAGCCATCTTGAATCGCATGTCGTAGCAGTTGAGCTGCTGGGGAGTGGTGTTGCCGTTAGCTTCGTCAATGAAGTTGGGCTCATAGATACTGCGCTTGTCAACAGTTACAAGCTTAACAACCTCATTCTCGTCGGTTGGAGCAAACGAGTCCACAGCCTTACCAGTGAGGTTGTAAGTGTAGTTGGCAATAGCACCATTAGCCTCAGGGAACGAAAGGGTGATGGTGTTGCTGTTCTCACCAAGCTCGGTGGGAGCATAGTTAATGCTAATGGTTACGCTCTCGCCGGTAGCCAGAGGAGTAGCGTTGTAAGTAGTAGAGAATGGAGCCTCAAGACCACTCAGGGTTGGAGTAACCGACTCAGTACCATTGTTGGTAACTTTGATAGTCCAAGCCTTTGTGTTGTTTACCAACACATTGCCAAAGTCATAACCGTTCTCGGGATTAACTGTTACTGCATAAGGTTGAACCTCAGCAGCAGTACCAGTGAGAGCAATAGTCACGTTCTCAGCACCAGGGCTCGAGAGAGTGAGAGTTGCAGTGTGGTTGCCAGCAGCAGTTGGGTTGTAAGTAATGGTGAGCACACCATTCTCAAGAGCTGCAGTGAAGCAATCTGCATTCTCACCGCTGATAGCAGCAGTGATATCACCAGTCAAGTTCGCACCAGTAACGTTTACAGTAGTAGTTACAGGAGTACCAACCTCAGTGCTGAATGCATCTACAGTAGCAGGATTAACGGTGATAACGGGGGTGGCTGGAGTTTCGCTGTCTGAATAAGAGAATGTGGTCTTGGGAAGGAAATCCTCATGTCCTGTAGTTGATGTGCTATAAGCATAATAACCGATAGTTTTATCAACGGCCTTTCCTACCCAAGGAATGTTTTGATAGCTACCTTTGGTTTTAACCTTTAATTGAACAACGAGGTTGTTATTGCCACTATAAGCAAATGGAGTAGATAGGTCGAACTCAAGTTCTTTTCCTTCGTTTCCAGTAATTGTATAAGTGCCATTAGGTGAACCAGTAAACTCAAATGGAACATATCTGAATGAATTGCCATCAAATTCAATCTCATCCAAAGGAGTTTCCATCAAATAGATTTCCAACTCTATACCAGCTAATTTTGCCTGTATTGCGTCATTAGAATAGTACTTAACCTTAGTAATATTCTTATTAGCAAGAAGTCCTAAATCATTCTTATTGTAAATGGTTTGACCGAAATCATTAGCATTATCAAAATAATTACCAGTAATAGGAATATGAGTATTAGTTGCAGTTCCGTCTTCTGCTACAGTCAACTCATTTGGAGCCTCACTAGCTGTACCATTCAAAGAAACGATAGTTGGGGTGCCGTTGATAGTAACAGTGAGAGTGCCATTGTTGGTACCTACTGCTGTTGGAGCATAGGTTACAGTGAAATTCTTGCTTGCACCAGCAGCAATCTCGGTAGCAGCCTCAATGCTGAAAGGAGCAGCAATGCCACTGAATGCAGGAGTGAAAGCTTGGTTACCAGTATTCTCAACAGTTACAGTGCCAGTAGTAGAAACTCCAGCATAAGTATTGAAATTCAAACTTAATGGAGTAACTGTACCACTTGTAACAGGAGCTTCGGCTGTACCACTCAATGTGATAACAACATCGTTAGCACCTGCACTGCTCAGAGTGAGAGTACCGGTGTGATTCCCAGCAGAAGTTGGATTGTAAGTAACTGTCAAATCACCACCAGTAGTGCCAAGAGTAGCAGGATTTACGCTGAAACCTTCACCAGCTACAGTTGCTTTGATGTCACCAGTCAAGTTCTTACCAGTAACAGTTACTGTTTTTGTAACTGAATTACCAACAATTGTGCTGAAATCTAAAGCATCGTTGTTAACTTTTATTGTAGGATCGGTAGAAGCGGCTTCATAAGTGAAAGTGGTCTTGGGTAAGAAAGAAGTAGTTTCTTGTGTTGGACCTCCTCCATATCTATAATATGTAACATTTCCTGTTTGAGTAGTACCATAGAAACTTAATGCAGTGTTGTCATACCCACTTGTCTTTGTCTTAAGAACCTCAATAGCAAGATTCAGATCACCTGAATACTCAAAAGGAGTGCTTAGATTAAAAATGATTTCATTTGCATTTGTAGATAAAGTACATGTCCCCATAACAGTCATTTCAGATATTGTGTTATAAGATGGTGACCAACTCGATCCTGTATTAACAAAGGAACCTTGCGAAGTTTCTTTCAATGAAATCTGAACAATTGCCCCATTAATATTTGATGACACAGGGCTTGTTGGATGAAACTTGATTGCAGTAATCTTAGCACCGCCAATGTCACTTAATTGATCCTTCGAATATATGAACTGACTCATCATAGTATAAGACATGTCCATATAATAAGAATAAAATGGAACATATTGACTGGAAGACGAGTTGTCTCCAACAATAAGCTCATCAGCCTTCAGTTGCGGCACGGTTAGTGCCGTGAGCAGCAGGCTCATGAGTAGTTTTAGATAAAATTTTCTCGCTAACATAGAAAAAAGTTTTAGTTAGTAAATTTAGTATTGTTTGTCTCAAGAATTTATTGTCAGTTGCTTTTGGTTAAATAAGAGATTCGCAAATATCGCATTCTTTCCTCCGGCGCCGGCAAGGTACTAGTTATTGCACTTTTTTGCTCAGAATAATTCACAACACACACGTTGCATTGAGCGCCACAGCTGGCACTCTGCTAGTCGTATTGTGAGAATGATAGTTGTTGGTCCCTAATGTGTATATATACAAAAAATTTGGTTTCACTCTGCCGCCATTCCTGGCATGCACTAGTTGAGATGGTTTAGTTTTAATAATAAGTTTGGTAGGCCACAAAATTAAACGATTTACTGAGAACCACCAAAATTTATACCACTTTTTTTACACATTATTAAATATATACACAAGGACAAAAAGAATATTCACACGCCGCGCATATTTATCGATAAAATATAACAATCTCTTCTATTTAGACACAAGAACATAAGTTTCCACAAGTTCACACAGCAGGAGAGGTATCGGTTGCCAGATACCGGTTGATGAGGCACACTAATTTCGCGAATATAAACTAAATCGCTTGGAAAAAAGGTGCCACGCTGACGCGTGGAAATTATTGCGCCGCTGGCGCTAAAATTATAAATATAAAATTTTAAAAATATTAATTTTAGCGAAGCTTCCATTTCCGCCAATCGGGCGGCAACTTTTCCAACTTCAAGGCACACTAATTTCGCTAATTAAAACTAATTACCGCCTAGGGAGTTAATCAAACAAAAACAACAAATGACAACCAAAACAACAAAAAATATAAAATTTCAAAAACAATAATTTTAAAATTTCAGGTTTCAGAAAACTGTTTTTGTAGTTGGCAATTGGATCTGCCAATGTTAGAATTTCACATAAATTCTTGCATATTTTATTAAAATTTGCTATATTTGCCCGTCATTTTCTAGCAATATTATATTTTTGGGTAGGGTGTAGTAATTACCTGCTGGTTGATAATACCATTCAATAATCCTATCAGTCGCCATAACCGCCACACCATGCCGCACAAATGAGAACCAATATAAATTTATTACTAATATGAGAAAAATCCTAACTCTTATCATGCTCCTAGCCCTAGCAATACCCACCTGGGCAGGAGAGCAAACTATCACCATCTCCCGCAATGATGGTGAGTTCAGCAGTTCAAATGGGGTTTATACCGCGACTAAAGGCGGTGTGACAATGGACATTTCGGGTGGAATGAACAACCCCAATTTTCTTCTACTGAAACACGAGAAAGAGATATCTTTCAGGTCGGCAAACTTTGCCATAAAGGAAATAATCTTTCATTGCCTCGACGACTTTGAAGAAGGCAACCTTGATGTGTTCTATTGGGGACCCACAACCATGAATGTTATAACTATAAAGAATGGTTCTAACAGCACAACTCCAGGCAAATACACCGCTAGTGGCTATGATGGTCATTGGGTGTCGAGCTTTAACGGAAGTTTCTCTTCAACATTTGATGGTGAAACCAGAGAACATACAAGTTATGCCAATGGATATCCCGCCGGCAACACCCTAACTTTCAAGAGCATGGGCAAGCCAATTCGTTTCTCCTCAATTGATATCATTATTGAAAAGGAGGAGGGTGATATTTATGAACTGGTAACCAAGAACAGCCAGGTAACGCAAAATGTAAATTATTTGCTCGTGGGCCGTGCTGACGCAACCACCTTGACCGGACGTGCCTTAAGCGTAAATAATTCCGACTCCCAGAATCCGGCTACCGGTAATATCAAATCCACTCCCGTTGGTTTGCTGGATAATGGTTTCCGTGTGAAAGCCAATGGTGATGTTCAATTTATTCACCTAGGCACAACAGGCGACAGCAACTATCCATGGTATCTAAGAGCCAACGATTCTCAATCAATTAAAACCGGCACCAGCAGAACTTCTGGAACAAACTACAACAATGGTTATCAATTGATTTTGCAAACCAATCCCTCTGCAACTGGAACAGGACGCTATTTTTTCTTTACCAGCATTAATATAAATGGTAATGACGACAGCCCCAACTTTGAACATGATGCAGTGATTAAGTATTATGCTTCAAATCCTAGCAATGTTGCTGGAAACGACTATAGTAATTACCAAATTAAGCACAATAATGACAATAATCAGTTCCGAAATCTGCAAATTTCAGGTAATTCATCAATTAGGCAGAAGGTTTTTCTTTATAAACCTGCTCAAAAATATGAAATAACCTATGAAGTGCAGCCAGGCGACTCTTACGGAGCCATCTCTTTAAGAGATGGAGTGCTTGTAGAGACTAGCAATAACACAACCACTTACACATCTCAAGAGCTAGAAACCGTTTCATTCCTTGTAACTCCCGCCAACGGCTACAAGATTGCCAATCTTGTTATTCAAGCCGGCAATATAACCATTGCGCCACAAGGCACAACCCAGACCACAAGCGGCACCCTCTACACCTTTGTAATGCCGGCAAGCGATGTTCACATAGTTGCCACATTTGAGGAAGTTACCTATCACAACGTATATACAGTAGTTAACCCAAATGTAAACTATGGCAACATTTTCTTGACCGAAGGATATGTCGTTCAGCAAGACCAGGTGAAATCATATGATGGCGAGCACATCGTGTTTAATGTTGTTGCCAATCCTAAAGATCCCGAAAATGCCGACTCGGAATTATATGACCTTTATTCAGTAACTGTTACTTACACTGCCACCGGCGAGGAAATACCCTATACCTATGCTGATGGCAACTACAGCTTCACTATGCCCGATGCCGAAGTAACCATCACGGCCACATTTGTTTATGAAAATGGCAACCCTCTCTATTTGCTTGGCACGGCCAATGGCAACGAGACATGGCTTCCTTATGGGCCACGCTTCAACTATGACCCCAACACTAATGGAGGCCAATATTATCTTGATGTATACTTCAAAGGCACAGGCAACTATGGCGAGCAGACCGGCGATGCCAACGGATACTTTAGTTTTGTTTGGAAACAAGGTACAACTTGGGACGACATCAATTCCACACAAGAGAATCAGCAAAATGTGCGTGGTGTTCCCATGAACGATCAAACCCTTGTCGACAATAGCACTAATGGCTACAGATTATTCTATTATAGAAATGGCGCAAATGAGAGCAACAGTTACAAGATTGCTGCCGGCCTTTATCGTATTTATGTTAAATCCTACGGCTATGACAACGACTGGATGTATATCACGAAATATGACACAGAGTTGTCCCTCACCCCCATGGGTGGTGAGACTTCCGAAGCTGCTGTTGAGGTTCCTCAGCATCAGTTGGTTGCGATGAGTGGTGACTTGTATAGCAAGATTAAGGCCATCAACCCCAATGAGGCCGATGGTAATTTCATGTATAAGGCAACCATCAGCGGTGTTACCGATCCTCAGACCGAGAGCGCCGGTGCAAGCACTACCGGCATTGCCACTCTCGACGTTGTGAACGACGGCGTGACAGTGACTACGCTCAACGGCACCAACTATCTGGGCTGGATTCATGCCGACAAAACTGCCTTCTACAAGGTTATCAACACTCCGCTCAAGTGGATTGAGCGCGATGGCGAGGTGGGCAAGACCTATACCGTGAGCGACCAGTTGCTGGGTGTGTGGGCCCACGATGGCAGCCTGTGGTGCAAGGACTTGGGCAACATCTCCAACGTGAAGACCGAACCGGTCGAGGGTCAAGTGGACTACCTTGCCACCACATTGAAACCCATCGACAACGACTCCTTTGGCCCAATGCGCCTGAGTGACTGGGACCAGAGCAACTGGGTGGAACTCGACTTCACAGGGCTTGATGATGCGGCCACACTCGCCAATGCCGGTGTGGGTCAACTCATCGCTGCCGGCTCGGTAACCGGCGACTATGTCGACGACCTGAACTACCGCATCAAGCTCGACAAGAACATAACCCTTGAGGGTGCTCAAGATTACGTTCCCAACACCTACTCCCCGGTTAACTTCCTTGAAAGCAACTTAACCGCCAGTGGCGTGACCGTTGGCGGCAATAACTACTATTTCTTGAATCCCAAGATTCAAGAGTATGCAGTAGTCACCTTTGCCGTGTGGGACAGCGACCCCGATAAGCAAATCTTTGTCGTTCGCGACGGTTTGGGATTTGACGGCGCCTTCCGCCTGGGCACTTGGCAATATAACATCGACCCCGACGGCACCAGAATAATTGGCGACTTGAACGCCGACCAGAACGCCGATAACCTCTACCGCTTCCACATGCTGGTTCAGCGCGACTCGAAAGACTATGGCACCCCCACCAAGGGCATTGGCAAAGCTAATCAAACCGCCTCGACCGTTATTAAGGTGCAGCCCATCGACCTGAATGTCGACAGCAAGCTGCCCACGGCAATCAATGGTGTGATGTGTAGCGCTCAGGTGACCGGTGTTGAATATGTGAACCTGGCCGGCATGCGCAGCAGCAAGCCATTTGAGGGCGTGAACATTGTGGTGACCCGCTACAGCGACGGCTCGTCAACAACGAGCAAGATGGTGCGATAGTGT
>DGWL01000026.1 GCA_002396125.1 Porphyromonadaceae bacterium UBA4259 | reverse complement strand
GTGCGACGTGTGGAGTGGCGTGTGGCGATAAGCTATGGCGATGACGTTGATGTGGCCCGCAAGACGATTCTCGACATTGTTGAGGCTTGTGATATGCTGCTCAAGCACGGCACCGAGGATGAGCACAAATCAACAGCCCCCGTGGAAGATTCCACTCAGGAGGATGACGACAAGACGGTGTCGTGGTACAAGCGCTTATTCCGCAAGCATCAGCAGCTGCAACAGAAAGCCGCACGGTGGCGTGAGCAACGGCAGCGTGAACTGGCCGAGAAGATGCCGCAAATCGACTTCACACCGAGTGTGGCGGTTGAGAGCCTCGACGACAGTGCGGTGACGCTTGTGGTGCGCGCCTGGGCTAAGCACACCGACTATTGGCCCGCGTTCTACGCTATCAACGAGGCCATCTATAAGCAATTGCCCGAGCATGGCCTGCACTTCCCGTTCCCGCAAGTGGATGTGCATCTGGACAAATAATCATGTGTTAGTCATTGAAATCCTGATTTAAAATAATAACTTGATATGAAATGTTTTGCCAGAGTTGTGATTGCGCTAATGGCGGTGTGTGGGCTGGTGAGCTGTGTAGAGCGGCTCGACCACACTCATTATCGTCTGGAGTGTGAAGTTGACAGTAGCCTGGGCACCGACAGCGTGTCGTTATTCTTGCTTGAGGATGCCTATAACCGCATCTGTCACGTTGCCACTGTGGCGCGCGACACTGTGGCAGGCTCATTTGTCATTGAGGGGCAGATTGAACAGCCATGCGTGGCAATGCTCAAGTTCAGCAACGACAGCACACCTTTCTATTTCGTGCTCCAGCAGGGCGTGACCTCTATTGGCATTGGTGCTCGCAACCTTGTTGTGAGTGGCGGCGACATCAATCATGAGTATATGGCCTATCTCAAGGCTCGAAACTCTCTATTGGCCATGCGGCGTGCTGTGCGTGCGCAGTACCTCAGCGCAGCGGCACCCGATTCGATAATCTCCCTGAGCGATGAGCGCCGTTTCGCCATGCGCGACAGTTTGCTTGCCGACTCGCTTGAGCGCGTCACGCTCGAGGCCATCAATCGCGGCAACGCCGCCTCGCGCATCATTTTTGACCGGTATGTGGGCATTTTGCGTCCCGCCCGTTTGCGCAAGGTGCAGCTCATGAAGTGAGAGAGGCGCGCCACGCTCCCCGTGCAAATGAAACATTTGGGTTAATTGTTGTTATCTTTTTGCGTCACAATGCGGTAGTTTGAAAATATTTCTTATCTTTGCACGTTATAAAAAAAGAAATTTAAAACAATGCTAACTATGAAACATTATATCAGCTTGCTTGCCGCGCTTGTGGCAATGGTGATTTTTACCGGGTGTGACAATGGGCCCGACTACCTCTATGTCGACACTCTGAGCGATGAGGCTAAGGCTAGTTTTATCGAGAGTGAGGATGATAACGACGCCTATGAGAAAGCTTTTACCAGCTACTCTAACGCAAGGTTCTATCCGGTGTTCTCCGAGTTTGAGAAAACTCATCGCTACATCGCCGAGAACGATGGCAACGCCGAGGCTTGTGAGGGCGACGACGGCGAGATGGCAGCACCTGTCGACAACAGCGAGGGAGGTTCGGTGATTTATACCGACGACGACGTCACCAGCATCGACGGCATGGGTGATGAGCCAAGCTATGAGGAACTGTCGAAGTTCAACACCCCCAATTTTGTGCTCTACAAGTTGGACAGCGGCGATGCGCGCAAGGCTGCGCAAGACCTTGTCGACCGAAAGATAAGCTACGAGGAGTTTCAAAAGAAGGTTGAAGGCCAGGAGGCTGTGACGGTTATCAACCTCTATGACAAGAGGTTTGATACATGCGCCGGAATTGACCGCAAGGTGTTTGACACGCAGCTTGAGAAGCTCCGCAAGACAATCGCCCAAATCGACCGTGAGGCCGCAGCACGCAAGGCTGAGGCCGCGAAGCAGCGGTAAACCGTTATAGAGAATTAACAGCTAGAACGAGGGTGGCAAAGCTTGCAAGGCAAGTTTTGCCACCCTTTTTTGTCCCTCTTTATCTTTGTCAGGAGTCACGCCGCAGCTTGTGTCAGCTCAAAATTTGCTTGCGGAACTCGGTGGGGGTGAGCTTAGTGTGCTGCTTGAATATCTTGGAGAAATAGCTGGCTGAGTCGAAGCCGCACCTCTCGGCTATCTCACTCACGGGGTCTTGAGAGTTGATGAGCATGTGCTTGGCGACGGCAATCCTCACATCGCGAATGAGGCTTGTGGTGTCGATGTTGACAGTGCTCTTAATCTTGCGGTTGAGTTGTCGCTGGCTCAGGTTCATCTTGTCGGCAATGAATATAGAGCTCAATTCATTGTTGGCGAGGTTCTCCCTGATAATGGTTTTCACCTTGTCGATAAAGATGCGATTGTTTTGCGCCACAAGCCCGGCTGTGGTCATGGTTGCCGTGGAGGCTTCCTCATGGTGCCCCGGCTCGGAGCCTGCGGGCAGGTCGGCGACGGTGGCCTGATATTTCATGCGCAACATCTTGCGGTTCAGGAGCAGGTTGCCTGCCAGCGCGTTGAGCTCGTCGTTGTTAAACGGTTTCACGAGGAAGGCGTCGGCTCCCACGGCAAGAGCCTCGAGGCGGTCGTTGCGGGTGCTGCGGGCTGTGACAACGATGATGGGTACATGGCCGGCGAGCTCATCGTGGCGAATGCGTCGGCACAGCTCATAGCCGTTGATTCCGGGCATCATCAGGTCGGTAATAATAATGTCGGGCACCAGTTCATGGGCTTTTGTCACGCCCTCGCGTCCGTCGTAGGCATGAACCACGTTAAATTGCCGCTCAAGCACATGCTCGATATAGGTTGCCACGTCGTGGTTGTCTTCAACGACAAGCGCGATGGGCTTGTTGCCGGCATCAAGTTCGTTGATGTCGTGGTCGATGCTTGAGACATCGGTCTCATTGATTTCTTCCTCGAAGGGACGCGACAAAATTTTGGGCACCCATTTTGGGTAGTCGCCGTCGGGCTGCCTGGTAGGCATCTTGATGGTGAATGTTGATCCCTCGCCTTCCTTGCTTTCAACGTTGATGCTGCCGTTCATTGTCTCGGTCATCATTTTGACGATTGAAAGCCCGATGCCTGTGCCCAAATCGGCTTGCTCGGCATCGCCTTGATAGAACAGGTCGAAAATGTGTGGCAGGTCTTTGGCCTTGATGCCGCAACCGTTGTCGCTTATCTTCAGTGTCACAATGCTGTTGTTGCTCGTCATGGCAATGTCGACCCTGCCGCCGCTGGGGGTGAACTTGAGCGAGTTGCCAATGAGGTTGGTGACGATGCTGTGCCAATACTCGGGCACGAAGTCGATATTGAAGTCGCTGTCGTCGAAGGTTGTGGTGATGGTGATATTGCGGTTCTCGGCAGCCACTCTCATGTTCTCCACAATCATGCGCACCATGGTGGAAATGTCGCCATTTTGCCACTGCAGTGAGCCCACAGCGGTCTCCACCTTCGACATGTTGAGCAATTGGTTAACAAGATCGAGCAGATGGTTGCCTTGGTTGATGATTGCGTTATAGCGAGATTGGTTAGCAGCGTTTAAATCCATGGTGCGCAACGCCTCGGTTTCTCCCAGGATTACCGTGAGCGGCGTGCGGAACTCGTGGGTGACATTAGTGAAGAACAGGGTCTTCATCTGCTCGGCGTTCTTCTCGGCACGCTGTGCCTTACTCTTGAGCAGGTTGATGATAAATAGTGCCCCACTCAACAGCAACAACAGTATCACTGCGATGCTGATGGCGATGATGGCAAGGCGCTGCTTGGTGATGGCGTGTTGCTGTTCCTCGATGGTGAATTGTTTCTCTTTTGACTCAAATTCCATAGCATATTGTGCTGCCATGTTGCTCGTGGCGTCATTGTAGATGCTGTCTTTGAGTTCACTACTCATTTTCATGAACTTGACTGCTTGTGAAGGCTGGGAGTGACTCGCCACGCTGGCCATGAGCTCATAGTTTTGCTGCAGTACTCGCTTGGCGTTGCACTCTTGCGCAAGTTTCACGCTTTGTTCAAGGCAGGCGATAGCTTCGGTGGCATGGCCTTGCTTATCGCGTAACGAACCCATGTTCTTGAGTGTGAGCATCTGTGAGTATTTATCGCCCGATGCCTTGTGGCAAGCCATCGCTTGCAAATATCGCTCACTGGCTTGCTTGAGCTGGCCTCGTGCGCTATAGATGTCGCCCATTACCGATAGTCTGCGGCCCATGTGGATGGTGTCGGTTGCTGTTGAGTCGATTGTGTAGGCCTTATTGATGTAGTTGAGAGCGGTGTCGGTCATGCCAAGCTTAAGATACACCTCGGCTGCAATTGCGTAGCGAATAGCTTGCTTGCTGGGATTGGGGGTGGGTAGCGAGTTCTCGACGGCAATGGACCGGTTGATAAACATTTTAGCCTCCTGAGGTCTCTCGGCACTGAGGTAGATTGCCGCCAGATTGCTGTAGGAGGAACTCAAACGCTCGTTGTCGTGTAAACGTTGCTCAATCATCATGCCGGCAACCCCGTTGCTAAGTGCCGAGTCGGTCATGCTGATGCGTTGATAGCATGCCGTGAGCAGTGAATAGGCGTCGCTCATCGATGCCGAGTCGTGTTGGGCGCTATAAAGACTTAACGCGTCGCGAGTGTAGTCGATCGACTGTGCAAAGTCGGCATTATCATAGCAGTTAAAAGCCTTTTCCAGTAGTGTGTCGGCAACCACTAGTTCTTTACTGCGCTTTTGGCTGTTTTTGCTGTTGTTGCCGCAAGCCATGAGCAGGCAAGGCAACACTATGCATACTATTGCAGTGATAATGGCAAATTTCATGCCGATGGGTTTGTTGTTGGGGTTGTGCATGTGATTAGGATGTGTCTATAAGAGATGGTTATTGGTTGCTTTTAATTAGTCTCAAGTGGCTCAGCAGCAGTTTGGTGGTTGACGATGTGCCAGTGGTGGGGTTAACCACTCGCAGGCTCAGGCTGTTGTCGCCCTTTAGCAGACGTGCCACGATGCGGCTGCTGTAGTTCATCGTGAGCCATTGGCTTGTGCCCATGCTTGGAGTTGCCACGCAGCCCTGATAGTGGCCATTGGCGTTGATGAGCACCAAGTCGCATGGTGAGAGCAGCGATTGCGGTCCGTTGCCATTGCAGTAGGCAAGGTCGATGATATATAGTCCGGCCTCGTCGGTCTTTACAGTCGTTGTCGCCCATGTTGTGTCGTTGTCAAGCTGGATTAGGGCGTGTGGATACCCGGCTGGTGTGTTTAGAGTGGTGAGCAGGTTGTTATTAGTTTTGCTCAGCGGGTAGCATCGTGCTGTGGTGACGATGCTGTGAGGCTCAGCAATAAAACTGTGGCCGTAGCGGTTGATGGCCACTAGGCTATAGGTGCGATAGCTCACGGTGTCGCGGGTTCCCATCACCGAGTCGCGCATTGAGTAGGTGGGTTCTCCGTTGATAAGAATTTTATAACCCAACTGCTGGTCATAAGTGTAGTTGGTGCCATAAAAACCATTCCACAGCCATTCGGGTGTGGGTGGAAGGTAGTGTGGCGACTGTGCTATGGTGGCTTTGCCGCTGCCTGCATTCTCTCCGTTCATTGTTATTACAATCTTGTGGTTTCCTTGCAGGTTGCCGTTAACGAAATTGTCGTCAAGAGCCTTACCGTCGAGGGTTATACTGCTGAGTTCACTGCCACTTCCCTTAATGGTGATATCAAGCACGGCACGGCGATAATTGAAACCCTTGATGGTTTTTGCACCTGTAAAGCACACCGGCACACGAGGTTGAAATTCAATGCCGTTGGGCAGGAAATTCATTCCGGCAATCACGCGCATCACCATGGCGATGTTGCCTGCGGCATTGCTGCGCGGGTGGCTGCGACTCAAAGGCTTGCCGCTCGATGCGGTGCAAGCTCCGGCGCACGAGGCAAAGAGCACTTGCTGGCGCAGTAGCGCCCCCATGCCGCGTCGTAGCATGCTCAGGTTTCCGGTCTTGGCTGCAGCCAGGTTCCATAACGCCTGCACCATGGGAATCACGGCATCGTTGAGCTCGGGAGTTAGCTGAGGTCGGTGTGGGTATAGCAACGGCACGCCATAGTTGGTGATGGGCGTCTCGCCGATGAGTGTCTCGGCGCGGTCGTCATCGGCAACATCCCACAAGATGCTCATCGCCTGCGCCATGTTGTCGACACAAGGAGACTGCATAGCGAGCAGCCCTCCATACAAGTATTGCGAGTAGCAACCGCGGTTCTCGTTCCACAAGCGGTGGTTGATAGCGTCCTTGAGGCGATCGGCTTGCGAGGCATAAGTTGACGATTGCATTTCAAACTCGTCGGCCATCGCTTCCAGCAGTCTGAAGGTGTGTTCCATTATCACGTTGGCCACCAGTGGCATGGTCTCCCAAGCGTCGCGTGTTGTCATCCACACCGGGTAGTACTGGCGCATTGAGGTGGGGTAGTAGGGGCTCATGGCATGATATAGCCCTGTCGACGAGTCAAGCAGTAGTTTCTCGATGGCTTTCATGCTACGTGAGGTCACGTTGAAAGCATAGGTGAGCCACTGTTTGTCGCCGGTGGCGCAGTAAACATTCCATGCTGCGGTAGCCCAAATCATGTTGTTGGCAAGAGTTGTATAGGGCTGTTGCGAGCCGCTGGCGTTGACAATACTGTCATTAACCATCTCGCGAAGCATCGACATCGATGGCTGAGGATGGGTGTAGGCGAGTGCCAAGGCGATGGCATAGCATTCTTGAGCCACCATGAAATGGAAGGGCTGGGGCACAGGTTTTTCAAGCTCGGCCACCGACATGTTGTAGAGAGCGTTCATGATGGTCTGGTCCGAGGTGTAGCGTGGAGCGCCTGAGCTTGGAGCGTCAATTTTCCACTCGGTGATCTGAGGTGTTGGTGCTAAATCGAGTGGAATATTCACTTGATACATCCCCCCGTTGCCAGGACTCCCGTCAACTCTTAGTTCCTGGTGGTTCCAGCATTGGGCTGCATCGATGTTGAGTGGAGCAATGTCGGCAGTGAGCCACACTCCCTGAAAATCTTGCTGGTAGATGGTGTCATTAGTGGGTGTTATCACAAGCCCCTTGTTGCGTAAAGCGTTCTCCAGCTCGCTGAGGTCAACCTTGAGCCGTAGCGAGCGCGGGCGTGCAATATTGTGAATGGCGGCTGGCTTAACTGTATCGGGACTGAAAACTTTAATCACGGTGGAGTCGGTCAAGTTTTCAAGGTCAACGTAGTGGTATCGAGCCGGCAAGAGTTCGTTATCGCGGCAATTGATGACTAGCCGCAGTTGCACGACGCTTGGCACCGAGTCGCTGGCCGGCAGGCTGTAATTACTGGTGATGTGAGTGTCGCTCAGCGCGCGTGCGCTCCACTGGCCCTCAACAACACTATCGGCAGTGACCGTGTAGTTCTCGTTCTCTACAATCACGTCGTTGCGCATGCTCGCCTGTGAACATGAAACAAGTGTGGTGACCAATATTAACACTAGTCCCACAACACCAAAATGCCTTATTTTGTAAATAACTTGCATTTCAATGTGCAAAAATAGGGAGTTTTTTCTAAACTACACATTTATTTTAAAGGTATTTTGCCCAAAAAGTGCTCAAATGAGAAAAATATTTTTGTTTTTCAAAAAAAGTTCGTACCTTTGCGCGCCATTACAATTTTTCGGTGCCTTACCATCACCGGTATTGTATAACAATTTAAATATATATTTAAAAAATGAAACAAGGTATCCATCCTGACAACTATCGCGAGGTTGTTTTTAAGGACATGTCAAACGAAGAGATTTTTATCACTCGCTCAACTGTTAACACCAAGGAGACAATTGAGGTTGATGGTAAGACTTATCCACTGGTAAAGCTTGAGATCACCAGTTCTTCTCACCCTTTCTTTACCGGTAAGCAGAAGCTCGTCGACACCGCCGGTCGTGTTGATAAGTTCTTGAGCCGTTACGGCAACCGCAAGAAGAAATAATCTCTCGCACTACTTGACAAGAAGCAAAACCACGGAGGGCTCTCATCGAGTTGCCGTGGTTTATTTTTTATCGTGTTATTTTCTCATTATATGGTTCTTATTGCTACCATTGTTTGGCAAAAAAAATAATTAAATGTAATTTTGCGGCATGGAAAAACGCAAGAAACTCATGGCGATTATCAATCCCTTCTCAGGTAATTCCAAGAAGGAACACGTGCCACAATTGATAGAAGAAGTTATCGACCACAATAAATTTGATGTGGAAATAGCTTTTGTCTCACGCGAGCAGCGTGTGAGCGACCTGGCGGCTCAGGCTGTGAAAAAGGGTTACTACGGCGTGATTGCTGTGGGAGGCGACGGCACAGTCAACGGCGCTGCTACTGCTGTCAAGGACAGCGATGTGGCTCTGGCTATTGTTCCTTGTGGCTCGGGAAATGGACTTGCCCGTCATCTTGAAATTCCCATGAACATGCGCAAGGCAATTGAGGCAATTAATCGCGACCATGTGGAAGTGTGCGACTACTGCACAGTGGGTAACGAAACCTTCGTGTGCACATGTGGCATGGGTTTTGATGCCGAGATTGCCGACCGATATGCCCAGCGCAATAAGCGTGGCCCTATCAATTATGTTAAGACTGCCTTTGAAGTCTATGCCCACTACAAGCCCATTCATTGCACAATCGAGATTGGTGATCAAAAGATTGACGAGGATGTGTTTGTTATTACTTGCGCCAATGCCTCGCAATATGGCAACAATGCCTTCATCGCTCCTCATGCCAGTCTTCAAGACGGGTTGCTTGACATCACTGTGATTCGCCCATTTA
>DGWL01000036.1:552-4097 GCA_002396125.1 Porphyromonadaceae bacterium UBA4259 | reverse complement strand
GGGATGCGGTTGATGATGAAGTCGCCGGTGGCATCGGCGATGAGGCCTATTGCCAGGAAACCGAAGAGCCACCACGAGAGTCCTGTGCCTACATGAAACACAGCCATGCCAATGAGTAGCAGAGGCACTATTATAATTTCGCCCCACACGAAATTTTTAATCCACAAGAGCTTGCTCTTCATGGTGCTGCGCACCAGCTGCTCGTTGATGATTTGCTGCCGGTCGAGGCGGCTCTTGAAAGCGGCCATCTGCTCACGCAATTGTTCCAGTTCATTGATGTTATTATTGTTGGTGTCCATATATTTTGTATTGTTTTCGTTATAGTGTAATCTATAAATCAATTAATCATTCATGTTCTTTAATTGCTCACGAATGCGCACCAGTCGCACTCCCACGGCCTTGGTGGTGATTCCCACGATGGCAGCGATGTCGTCGTAGCTCATGTTCTCGAGCCACAGCAGCACGATGGCGCGGTCGAAGGGTTGCAGGCGGTTGATGCGCTGATGCAGCAACTTGGTCTGCCTGTTCTCAATATTATTCTCGTCGAGGAAGTCGCGGTCGATCGACAGCGGCACAGTGTCGACACGGCGTTTCTTCTTGCGGTCGCTCGAGATGCAGGTGTTCAGGGCAATGCGCCACACCCACGTGCCGGTGGCGCTGCGTTGCTCAAAGCTCTCCATGCCGTTCCACAGGTTGATGAGGGTCTCCTGAAACAGGTCGTTCACCTCGTCCTGTTCCTTAGAGAACATGTAGCACACCGAGTAGATTGTGCTCTTGTGCTCCTGCAGCAGTCTCCTGAAATTTGCTTCGTTTTTTTCCATGTTTCGCTTTGTGTTACATCCATTAGACGTGATAAAGTTACAAAAACTACATTTCATTCCCATTTTTTTTAGAATATTTTTGAAAAATGCTTTAGTTCGTGTGGCTTCTCCAGGCGGTAATTTAACGTCATGCTTGCTTGATAATGAAATTTTTCTTACCTTTGTGAGCGCAACAAGGTGTTGCGGTTCAAAAAAAGACATTAATAATATAGAAATAACTGCAATGAGAAAAGTTCTTTCACTACTGCTGGTGGCATGCTTGGCAATGGGTGCTGCGGCGCAAATTGTTGACGCCGACCTTGCTACCCGAGCAGCCGACAAGGCTGTGTATTACCAATCTCCACAGCTCGACAAGAAAAATACTTTTATAGTGATATCCAAGAAGGAGCTCAGGCTCTATGTCTATGGCAAGGTGGGCGGCGACACTGTGCTCCTGGCAAAATATCCGGCCTGCCTGAGCCTAAACAAGGGTCAAAAGCAGCGCCGAGGCGACATGAAGACGCCTTCGTGCAGTGCTTCCAAGCCTTTCTACATCAAGGCTATTAAGCCGGCCTCGTCGTGGTATCACGACTTCAAGGACGGGCGTGGCAGCATCAAGGCCTATGGTGCTTGGTTCCTGAGCCTCAACACACCGGGGCACTCGGGAATTGGCATCCACGGCAGCACCAACAACGAGAGTTCGGTGCCCGGGCGCGCCAGTGAGGGGTGCATACGCTTGCGTGATGCTGATATTATCCAGCTCAAGGAGCGGTTTGCCTACATGCACATGCCGGTAATAATCAAGGACGAGAACGAGGGCACGTGGCCATGGGAACTCAAAGCCCACAAGCGCGCCAAACCTCTAAAATAAACACATTAACTATTATAACTTAACACTTAATGCCTTATGAAAAGGAATTTCAACCGACTCTTCGTGTTCGCCGTCATGCTAGTGGCATGGGTTGCGGCATCGGCTCAAATGGTGGTGTGCACCGCCAACAACGTGCGCCTGCGCACAGGACCATCAACCAGCTATCCCATGCTTGTGTGGACGGCCAACGACAAACCTGTGTATATCAATAAAGGCCAGTCGCTTACCTATCTGGGCGAGGACTCGCGCGACTTCTACAACGTGCAGTTCGACGGCAAGAGCGTTTATATTGCCAAGAAATATGCGCGCTTGGAGAATCCCGGCGACAAGTCCAAGGATGCCAAGGCCGGTAAGGTCGCCAAGAAGGACAATGGCGGAGCGGCCAAGGTTGTGGTTGTGACAGGCGATAACGTGCGTCTGCGCAAGAGTGCCTCGCTCGAAGGTGCCATCTATAGCGACAGCAAGGGCAAGCCCATTTATCCCGCCAAGGGCGAGCGGCTTGTTTTCGTTGACCAGCAAGGTGACTGGTACAAGGTGAAGTACAAGGGCAATGTGCTCTTTATCAGCAAGAAATTCAGCACTTTGCAATAGGGTGAGGGTGCTTTAAACGTCCTTCTTGAGTCATGAGAAAGAGCTTGCTGGCATTCCTTGTGTGTGCCACAGCCATGGCGGCAATCACCGGTTGCGGCGGCAAGGAAGAGAAGAAAGAGAACACTGGAGCAACAGTGCCCGGCACCGTTGCCAATGTGGAGCGTTACAAGGAGATTTACAAGGGCGCCTATGACAAAGACAAGTCTTTTATTGTCGTTTCTAAGAAAGACTTGCTGCTCACCGTTTACGCTCCCGTGGCAGGCGACACCGTGCCGGTGGCGCAGTTCCCGGTGTGCCTGAGTCTTAACAAGGGGCAGAAGGAAAAAGAGGGCGACATGCGCACTCCCGAGAGCGAGCCCGGCAAGCCTTTTGTAATCGACGCCATTAAGCCTGCGAGCACCTGGACCCATGACTTCGGCGACGGGCGAGGGGCGATTCTCGCCTATGGCGACTGGTTTTTGCGACTGGTCACTCCCGGGCATCATGGCATAGGCATCCACGGCAGCACCAATAACGAGAGTTCGGTGCCAGGTCGTGCAAGCGAAGGTTGCATTCGCATGCGCGACCCCGACATCATAACGCTCAAGGAGCAGTATGCCTACGTCAACATGCCAGTCATCATAAAGCAAGAGGAGCAAGGCCTGAAATCCTTTGAAATCAAGCGTTAGGCCCAATCGCGAGGTGTGAGAGGTGCGGTTGTCGCTGCTCCTTTGCAATAGGGTTGTTTCATGTGTGCTTATATTATATAAATAATGTGTAAGCGCATTGGTGGCGACCTTGAAGGAGGAAGCAATGCTCTGCAGGTCGATGTGCTTAGGATTTTTTTAATGGGTGTTTGTGTTGAGTGCAATTAGCTGTTATACAAGATGATAACTAGTTATTTTGCCCTTAACGACAAGCCCGATAAGCGATTTTTTTTGAAAAAAAAGTCAAGAAAGTTTTGTCAGTTTCAAAATAATGCCTAACTTTGCAACCGCTTTAGAACCCCCGTGTGGGGTTTTTAAGTCGAAATGACGCCTCTTTAGCTCAGTTGGCCAGAGCACGTGATTTGTAATCTCGGGGTCGTTGGTTCGAATCCGACAAGAGGCTCAAAACAAGAAGTTCTTTGAACATCAATTTGAAGGGTAGATTCCAGAGTGGCCAAATGGGGCAGACTGTAAATCTGCTGCGTCATCGCTTCGGTGGTTCGAATCCATCTCTACCCACTCAATGAAAGTTGCGGAAGTAGCTCAGTTGATAGAGCACTAGCCTTCCAAGCTGGGGGTCGCGGGTTTGAGCCCCGT
>DGWL01000036.1:0-496 GCA_002396125.1 Porphyromonadaceae bacterium UBA4259 | reverse complement strand
TTGAGCCCCGTCTTCCGCTCTAAAAGAAATTATGGAATGCCTATGTAGCTCAGGGGTAGAGCGCATCCTTGGTAAGGATGAGGTCGCGGGTTCAATTCCCGCCATCGGCTCTAAAATAAAGACACTAAGCTTCGCTTCTCTAGTCGCGGTGCGTCAACAAAGCGCTCGTCAAGGGGGCGAAGTGAAATGTGTAATTATGAGCGAGAAACAATAAGTTAATCATTTATAATTTTAGTAACAAGAAAAGTTATGGCAAAAGAGAAATTCGTAAGAACCAAACCGCATGTTAACATCGGTACTATTGGTCACGTTGACCACGGTAAAACTACCTTGACTGCTGCTATCACCCTCGTGCTCTCGAAGCAGGGTTTCTCAGAGCAGGAAGTTCGTTCGTTCGATTCTATCGACAACGCTCCTGAGGAGAAAGAGCGTGGTATCACTATCAACACTGCTCACGTTGAGTATGAGACCGAGAATCGTCACTATGCACACGTTG
>DGWL01000071.1 GCA_002396125.1 Porphyromonadaceae bacterium UBA4259 | reverse complement strand
ACTACGCTTGAAGCAAATATCCTCTACTGTGGGTTTTGCTACAAGCATTGAGCCGCGGGCCGGTTGAGGCTGCTTGTCGAGCAGATTAAAAATATCGAGGTTTAAATCTTCCATTTCGGTGGCAAAAATAAGAAATAATCGCTTTTTATGCAATTTTATTTCATCCATATCAAGAAAAAGCACTAACTTTGAACGGTAAAAAAAATAGAATTACACTCATGAAAGTACTGAAATTTGGAGGAACATCGGTTGGAACAGTTGAAGCCTTGCGCAACGTGAAACACATCGTGGAGAACGAGCAAGGTCAAGTGGTGGTTGTGGTCTCGGCATTGGGTGGCCTTACCGACACACTCATCAAGGCAGCTAACATGGCCGCACGTAATGACATTGCCGCCTATCGCATTGTGCAAGACATCACCGCGAGGCACAACGAAATCATGAACCAGCTTGTTACCGGCGAGGAGATTGACGATGCTCTCAACCGGGTGCGTGCCTTGTTCTATGAGTTGAGCAATGCCTACACCGATATCTCACGCAGCGAAGAACTCACCGAGGGCGACATCGAGGAAATCGTGAGCTACGGCGAGCGGCTGTCATCGCTAATCATCAGCCTCATCATTGATGATGCCACTCATTTCAACTCTCTCGAGATAGTGAGAAGCAACAACCATGAGTGTGACATGGAAGCCACTTGCGCCAACATTGCCAAGACTCTGGGCACATTTAAGGGCAAAGTGGCTGTGATGGGCGGCTTCATCTCGCGCGACAGCAAGAGCCGGCGCATATCCAACCTGGGCCGTGGCGGCAGCGACTACACGGCAGCCATCGTGGCTAGCGCTCTCAACGCCGAGTGCCTGGAAATTTGGACCGATGTTGACGGTTTCATGACAGCCGACCCCAAGAAAGACCCTACGGCAACCGTGATAAGAGAGATGACCTATGAGCAGGCACAGCAAATGTGTGACGCCGGCGCAAAGGTTATTTATGCTCCCACAATCAAGCCTGTTGCCGAGAAGAAAATCCCCATTTGGGTAAAGAACACCTTCAACTACACTGCATTGGGGACATTGATTAGCGACAGGTAATCTACCACCGGTTTCGAGATAATGTAATAACGAAAGAATTATTTTTAACCAATGCCTCGGCTACAGCTTTTCAATTCTTAAAGGAGCAAGCTTATTCCAGCAGTATTTATCCCGTTTAAGAAAAAAGGCGGCTTCAGTTAAGTGAATGAATTATCCCAAGTTTATCATCACCCAGAACGGACAATTGCGCTTGGGCATGGTGGCATTGCACAAGCACTTGCTCCTACCTGGCGACACATGCCTGGGTGGTGGCTACTGGCGAATTAACCATGCATTACGCCAAGTGGAACTTAGCGGTGAGTCGAGCGACTATGGCCGCCCACAATGGCACCGCCTCACTCACATCTACTACCCCGAGGGCTACGAAGGTTACTCCTGGACATGGACACAAGCCGGCAGGCAATATCCACTGAGCGAGATAATCGCAATGTAGACCGAGGCCATTATTATTCACAGCAAAAAGATGCGACACCCCGACGAAAGCCAGGGTGTCGCATTTTTCATTGCCTGGAAAGAAGGTAACGCTATTCTTTCTCAAGATAGGTGTAGCCGTAAAGACCTGAGCGATAATTGCGCACGAACTCGTTGCCTTCCTCGGCCGTAATCTTCTTGGTGCGAATTGACTCCGACACCCACGACTCCACGTTGCGCACGAGCTCCTTGGGGCTGAACTGCACATAGTCGAGCACCTCGGCAACAGTCTCGCCATCAATCACCTGATCAATCTCATAGTGGTCTTTATACACATCGATGTGCACAGCGTTAGTGTCGCCAAAGAGGTTGTGCAAGTCACCCAAAATCTCTTGATAGGCACCCACCAGGAACACACCCAGGTAGTAGTGTTCACCATCCTTGGGCTGGTGCACGGGCAGGTAGTGAGAGAAACCCTGATTAGAGATAAAATTGCCTATCTTGCCGTCGCTGTCGCAGGTAATGTCCTGCAGGGTAGCATAGCGGTCGGGGCGCTCGTTGAGGCGACCTAGCGGAACCACGGGGAACACCTGGTCGATGGCCCAAGAGTCGGGCAGCGACTGGAAGAGCGAGAAGTTACAGAAGTACTTCTCGGGCAACATGCGTGCCACGCTGCGCAACTCCTCGGGAGCATGTTTCATGTCGCTGGCGAGCATATTCACCTCACGTGCCACGCTCCAAAAGAGTTTTTCAACCATGGCTCGTGTGCGCAAGTCGAGCATTCCCAACGAGAAGCGGTCAAGGGCTTCCTCACGAATCTGCAAAGCATCGTGCCAGTCCTCGAGCAAACGTGCCATGTTAATTTTATCATAAATCTCGTAGAGGTCGCGCACCAGTTCATTCTCATCCTCGCGCAAATGGTCGTTCTCGTCGTCCCACTGTGGCAGGCTTGTGGTTTCCAGCACCTCCACCACGAGCACCGAGTGGTGGGCAGTGAGACTGCGCCCGCTCTCGGTGATGATGTTGGGATGCTTCACGCCATTCTTGCTGCATGCGTCCACGAGTTGATAAACCGAGTCGTTGACATATTCCTGAATGCTGTAGTTCATGCTATTCTCGCTGGCACTGTTACGAGTGCCGTCGTAGTCAACACCCAAGCCTCCGCCGATATCGATAAAATCGATGTCGAAACCCAATTGAGTGAGTTGAACGTAGAACTGGCAAGCCTCGCGCAAAGCATTCTTGATGCGGCGAATTTTTGTCACCTGACTACCAATGTGGAAATGGATGAGCTTCAGGCAATCAACCATCTTGTTATCTTGCAAGAATTCCATTGCCGACTGCAACTCGCTGGTGTTGAGGCCAAACTTGCTGCGATCGCCACCACTCTCTTCCCACTTGCCACTGCCACTGCTCGACAGCTTGATGCGAATGCCCACATTGGGACGGATGTTAAGCCGCTTAGCAACGCTGGTAATGAGTTTGAGTTCATTGAGTTTCTCCACCACGAGGAAGATGCGTCGCCCCATCTTTTGGGCAAGCAATGCCAGCTCCACGTAGTTCTCATCCTTGTAACCATTGCAAATGATGAGTGAATTCTCCGAAATCTTACCCATGTTCATTGCCAGCACAGCGTGCAGCTCGGGTTTAGAACCTGCCTCCAGGCCAATGTTGAACTTCCTGCCATGGGTGACAAGCTCTCGCACCACAGGCTCCATCTGGTTCACCTTGATTGGATAGATGATGAAGTTTTGAGCCTGATAATCATATTCCTTAGCGGCCTTCTTGAAACAACTGGAAATCTTCTCGATGCGATTGTCGAGAATATCGGGAAACCGCAAGAGCACCGGTGCCGAGATGTTGCGCTGCCGCAGTTGTTCCATCACTTCCACCAGGTCAACGCCTGTGTAGGTTTGCTTGGGGGTCACAGCCATGTGCCCCTTATCGTTGATTGAGAAATACTTGAGGCCCCAACCATTAATGTTGTAGAGTTCGGCGCTGTCCTCAATACGCCACTTGCTGATGCTGCTCGTAGTAGTAAGGTTTTAAAAGGGTGAATACTGCCAGTTTTTTCTCACTCTGGGCCAAGCGATGTTTTTCTTAGACAATCGCTACTGCCCCAATTTATCGGCAAAAATACAATTAAAAAGTCAAAATCACTAATTTTTGGCAAGAAAAACCAGTTATTTCTCTTTTTATGAGTAATTTTGCAGAGATGATAGTTTGCAACACCACATATCACATTGATTGCAGCGTTAGCGGAGAATTCCTCGACTGGATCAAAGACACCTACCTGCCACAGGCACTGGATGGGGGCATGGTGAGCACCCCCAGGCTAATGCGCATGATGGGTCACAACGAGGGTGGCGCGTGCTTTGCACTACAGTTTGAAGCCCCCACTCTTGGCCAACTGCAACGATGGAATCAAGCTGTGGGCAAGCGGCTACATCAGCAACTCACCGAGCGCTTCGGCGCCAAGGTTGCCGGCTTCACAACGTTCATGGAGAACATTGAAATATAAGCGACAATGAGCAACAAAGAAGACCAATATGATAAAATAATAATAGGTATTGACCCCGGCACCAACGTGATGGGTTATGGTCTGCTTGGTGTGAAAGCGGGCAAGCCCATGCTCATCGCCATGGGTGTACTTCAACTCAACAAGCTAGATGACCACTACATGCGCCTGCGTCGCATCTATGACCGCGTGCTGAGTTTAGTTGAAGAGTTCTTGCCCGACGAGATGGCAATCGAGGCGCCTTTCTACGGAAAGAACGTGCAATCGATGCTCAAGCTGGGCCGTGCACAGGGTGTGGCAATGGCTGCCGCCCTGGGCCGTCAAGTGCCTATCGCCGAGTATGAACCACGCAAGATTAAAATGGCAATCACCGGCAATGGTGCCGCCAGCAAGGAGCAAGTGGCGATGATGCTGCAGCGCCAGCTCAACATCAACCCAGCCGACATGCCCAGCCTGCTCGATGCCACCGATGCCTTGGCAGCAGCCCTGTGCCACTACTACGAGAGCAAGAAGCCTTTTGCCAGTAGCGGCAGCAAGTCGTGGAAAGACTTCATTGCCCATCATCCCGACCGCGTGGTTTAACCCAAGTGGAACACATTAAATAATCCCATTGTTTTTCTCCAAGCGAGTTTTTTATTAATTTTGCAACAGTAAAAGAATTAACAATAAAATATGAAAAAGTATAACATTATCACTTTCATTGTGGTTGCACTGGTGATGCTTGCCGGTTGCAACAAGGAAGAAAACACTTATCTTGAGGACACCAAGTACTTGAGCGTAAGGCTACAAGGTAGCGACAAGTGGAGCATTCTCGACATCGAGAATGGTCAAGTGATTGCCAAGGACGCTTTTATGCACGCTCCATCGGCAGTGACCGATGACATGTTCTTTGTCCCCGACAGTAACGGACGTTACAACTACTATAACGTTGCCGACTGCAAGAAACCTGTCAACAGCGAGCAGTATGGTAGCGTGACAAGCTTCAGCGGCGGCTATGCCGTTGTGAGCAAGCCAGGCAAGCCATTAGAGGTAATCGACACCCAGTGTAACACAGTGGCAATGCTCTCCCCGAGCGTGCTGAGCGCAGGCACGTTCCGCAACGGGCGCTCATTGATTCACACCGACCTTGACCGCTATGGCTATATCGACACCAAGGGTGATACCGTCATTGCCCCCAAGCTGGGTTTTGCACGCCCCTTCCTCACCGACCCCGTAGCCCTGGTATCGTTCAGTAACGCCGGCGACACCACTGCCACAATAAGTGTCATCGACATCAACGGCACCAAGCTGTGTGATATCGACTCCAAGGAATATCAAATTCTCACACCCTACTACCGCATGGGAGTGCTTGCCGCAAGCAAGAAAGACTCTATTGTTTATCTCGACAAGAACGGCAAGGAAACCACTACCCCACTGGAGATGCCCAAGAAGATTAAAGATGCCAACTATCGCGACGGCCGCTATGCCGGCGACGGCAAGTACATGATTGTGAAAGGCGACCGCATGGGGCTTGTAGATAATGACAACAAAGTGCTCATCCCCATTGAGTATCAATACCTGAACAACGTGACCAGCAAGCGCTACATCGCCAGCAAAGACAGCGTGATGGTGCTGCTCGACGACCACGGCAAGCAGGTGGGAAACGCCAAGTTTGTCGACTACAAGCAACTCAATGCCGAGGCTCAAGCCGTGCGAGGCTACATTAACGCCGAGGTAACTGCCGCCAACCTGCTGAGCTTCATCGACGAGAGCAGCGCTTGTGGAGCCCACAAGGGAGCAACCCTCATGGACATGAACCAGCTGGTGGGTGTTCAACCGGCTGCCTATCTTGGCATGCGTCGCATTGACCGTGCCATGCCGCCCATGTTCTTGACCTATCATTTCGACAGCGACATAGCTCGCCTCAACAGTGCGACTGGCACCGACAGTCTTGACCTCGAGACCCTTGCCGACACCACACAAATGGCCAAGGTTGTCAACGCGGCCGAGTTCAATTATCAAGCCCGCGTCACCGGAGTCAGCATTAGCTTTGCTGTCACCGAATGTGCTCCCGGCACCGAGGAGCGCCTCTATGATTTAATGAGCAGCGCCATGGGCACCAAGGGATTTGCACTTAACACCGACGGCTCGTTTACAAGCAGCGCCGGCACCCGCGTGGTGATGGGATATGAAAATGGTGTTTTCGAACTCAATTACTATTTCAACCCTGCCGATGCCCAGCCACTCCCCCGCTCGAGTCGCAGCAAATAACTCAAACACCTTTGGCACACTTTTTGCTAGACAATAGTTTAAAAACTTAAAACTTAACATTTAACACTTCAACAACATGTCTTGCACAAGAGTTTTACTAGCAATTATCTTCCCTCCACTTGCTGTTGTAGACAAAGGCTGCGGCTCATTCCTGATAGTTTTCATTCTCACTTGTTGCGGATGGATTCCCGGTGTTATTGCCGCACTCGTTATTCTCAACAACGACAAGGGCCAGCATTACAACCAAGGGTATAACAAGGGCTACAATCAAGGGTATAACCAAGGCTACGGTCAGGGTCAGAACCAGAACTTCATGGGCAATAGCACACCGCCACGCCACAACAACGGTGGATGGAACGGATGGCAATGACCTGCAGGCAACAACCAGGCAGCACTATGGACAATGACAGGCAACACATAGTTGAGATGCTTGAGCAGCGCGACATCAAGCCCACTGCCATGCGCATCCTCGTTCTCAAGGAAATGATAAACTGCCACGAGGCATTCTCGCTGCAGAGCCTTGAGGACAAGCTCGACACTGTTGACAAGTCAACAATCTACCGTTGCATCACAGTGTTTCTCACCCACCACCTCATCCACGCCATCGACGACGGCAGCGGATCAATAAAATATGCCGTGTGCGACAGCAGTTGCCACTGTGGTGAGGAAGGTGAGCATCTCGACGACCTGCATGCCCATTTCTACTGCGAGCATTGCCACCGCACCTATTGTCTTAGCCGCATACATGTGCCCGTGGTCCCGTTACCAGGCAACTTTAAGGTGCATGACATCAACTACGTTCTCAAGGGAATCTGCCCTGAGTGCTCAGCAGCAACGACCAAGTGACAATAACAGGGCTAATATCATCTATTATTTAAGGCGATTGGTCTATAAAATTCAGGTAAACACCCATTAATTGCGATTTTTAACCATAATAAAGATTAAACTTCTCTCACCCAAATAGGTCAAAGTAACAAACTTGAACCCCACAACAACAGGCGGCGAGAGTGATTAACACAAGATATTGCAAACAACAAAACATATCACAATTATGAAAAAAGACTTCACACACTATTTGGCAGGCGCAGCGATAGCTGTCGCTCTCTTGGCAATGGCAACGCCTGCTTCAGCACAAGGACGCCGCCCGGGTGGCGGTGGTCACGCACCCGGCGCAAGTCGCCCAAACGCTACCATGCAGAGTTCAAGCCCTCGCAGCAGCTCACAAGCCAGCCGCCCAAGCGCAACTGTGCAGAGTTCAAGCCCTCGCAGTAGCTCACAAGCCAGCCGCCCGAGCGCAACTATGCAGAGCCGCAGCCCGCAAGTCAACCGCAATGCGACACCCTCAAGTCCAAGCATGAACCGTAGCAATCAGGTGAGCCACGGCTCAAGCTATAACAATCGCCCAAGCGGTGGCGGCCGCTCCCATGACGGTGGTGACTTCAACCGTGGCGGCAATCGCCCAAGCGGTGGCGGTGGCACCACGGCACGCCCCGGCAACTCACGTCCAGTAGGCGACATTAAGCCAGCCTACAACAACTCTCACTCATCAAACTCGACTATAGAGCGCAACAACAACTATCGCCGCGGTGACAACAACCGTGGCGGAAACCCTGGCGGAAATTATCGCCCCGACGACAACAACCGCGGTGGAAACCATGGCGGCAATTATCGCCCAGGCGACAACAACCGTGGTGGAAACCATGGCGGAAACTATCGCCCCGGCGACAACAACCGTGGCGGAAACCATGGCGGCAATTATCGCCCCGGCGACAACAACCGCGGCGGCAACCATGGCGGCAATTATCGCCCCGGCGGCAACCATCGCCCTGGCGGTGGCTATGGCCGCGACGGTCATCGTCCACGCCCACACGTTGGCGGTATCAACCATGGTGGTCCACGCCCCAACTACAACCACTACCGCTGGAGCAGCAGCTTCCGTCCACGTCACCCGCATGACCGCTGGTATGACCACTATCGCTACAACCGCTGGAGCTGGCGTGCACCCATCGCTCCTCCCATGCGCATGTGGCGTCCACGAGTGGTGTGGTACTATCGCCCTGTAATCCCCGTTGGCTTCCGCTACTATGCCTCGGCTCCAATCATTACCGGTGTGCTTGGTGTGGAATTCGGAACCTATCTCGATGCCTCGCTCAACTACCTGTACTACAACGGCTACAACATCGATGGCTATCAGGACAACGTTGTTTACCTGCGCGACGTGCAGATGATGGGTTACAGCTGGCCCGACGTGATGCTTCAGTATGACAACGCAGGCGGCATGTGCTACGCTCAATTCACCACCTCATCGGGCTATCGCGATGACTACCGCTTCAATAACCTTTACAACAGCCTGTGCTCGACCTATGGCTCACCCATCATCGGCAACAACGGCGAGTACTCATGGTACGGCGGTAACGGCACCGGCTACATCAACCTCTACTTCAATTATGACGCCGGTCGCTACTACACAGTAATAACCTTTGGCGCATAAAGCTTAGCACACATCAGCTACGAAATCCCCTTTTCATTATTAGCTCTATACACAGCGTGGCATCGCATCAAGAAATCTTGACAAGCGATGCCCGCTTTTTTAATAGAGAATTAAAAGGCTGCGCATTCCACACAAGAGGAACAGCGCAGCCTTTTCTTAATTGTTTTGTTGTTCAAGCGAATTAATCGCTCACGGTTATCACTTCACAACAATCTTGTAGGTCTTGTTGCCGTCAACAACGATGTTGAGGCCCTTGAACGGACGGTCGCTTACCTGACCCATTGGGTTAACGAAGCGAGCGCCGCTACCGATGTTGTCAACATTGATGCCGGTGATAGCAGTAACCTGCGAGAAGAGAGGTGTCACCTTGAATTCAGTGTTGGGGGTGTAGTTCAAGCCCTCAGGAACAACAAATGTGTAGTGAGTCTCATCGATCTTGGTTGTTTCAATTTCACCAAGCTCAACCCATCCATCGGCGAGCATATTGATACCACTGGGAGTAGCGCCTTCCATGTATCCAGCCTTAACTGTGATTGACTCGAGTTTATACCCCTGGTCGGGAGTCACTGTCAGCGTCACGATGTCGCCAATCGTAGCCTCGTTGAGGTCGGCAGTCACCACACCATTCTCAACTTGATCAATTGCGATATTATAGTAGGTGGGGACAACCACTTTGTCGTAGGCAGTGGGATAAAGTTGAACAGTTCCGTTAAACACTGCCACGCAGCAAGTCACGTCATAGGCCACGGTCAAGTCGGTGGGATGAGTAACGCCACTGAAGTTTGTGCGGCCGGCAATAGTGTTGCCATCGGCATCGGTAATAGTGAAATTCTTGTTGGCAACCTCGCTCAAGGTCACATTCTTCACAATGATATACTCATTAGCATTATCGGCTATGATAACAGGCACAGCATACTCGGTGGGAACCACCTCAACGGTTTCGTTGTTTGCAGCCAGGTTTGCAGGATTCTCAACCTCAAGCAGGCCATTATAGTTCTTAGTTTTGCCGGTCCAGCCAGCTTCAAGAACCTGTCCTTGAGTGAACTCAGGCATGTTATAACCAAAAATCAATGCCGAGCCTGTGTCGTCCTTAACGTAAAGGTTGTTGCCGTTGGCATAGGTCACTGTCACATTGCCTGTGAATACAAAGTCAACGCCAATTTCAAGAGCCTTATACTCGGCAACAGTTGCCACTGTAGTGGGCGCAGGCACGAATGTGATGGTCTTGCTGGCGATGTTGCTCTCCTGCTCAAGCAAGACGGCCTTGGCATTAACGGTAGTGGTCTCGGTCACTGTGAGAGTGTTGCTCTGGGTCCAGTTTTGGCCACCATCGGTAGAGTAATAGATAACTGCGTCGGGGGTCTCGCAAGAGATGTTTACAGTCACACTGCTACCCTCGTAGTAGGGACCCTCGGCGGGGTCGAGAGTGATAACGGGAGCTGCAACGGCACTGGTAACCTTTTCCCACTCAATGCTGATGGCATCGAGATAGAGAGCGCCGTTATGCGAGCGAATGCCGATGAAGGCATAGTCCTCGGTAATCTCAACTGTTTGATTTTCGTCACCCACAGTGAGCGAGCCAAGCAATGTGCCCTGCTTGCTGCTATCGTAGAGGTCGGCAGCTTGAGTATAGGCTGTGTTGCTGCCATAGATGTCAACTGTGCGACTACTTGTAGTGTTACTGTTCCAAGTGAGGGTTACGCTCTTGGCATTACCTATCGAACTTGTGCTCACGATACCCGAATTGCTGTTGTTGCTTCGCATCTGTATAGCATTGTTGCCACCGGCAGTGTTACCTGCATACACGGTTCCCGAGGTGCCTGTCACATCCTGCCAAGTGCTATAGCTGGTTCCGGTTACACCTACCACGTCGTAAGTAAGTTCATCAACGAGGCCACTGGCTTGAGGAACGAAAGTCACTTCTTTCTCAACCACAACGCTTTCGGTGCCATTGAGTGAAGCCTTAGCTTGCAGAGTGGTAGTTTGGGTGAGGGTTACTGTGCTGCCCTCGGTCCAAGTGGTACCATCGGTAGAATAAGAGATTGTGGCACCTGCAGTCTCGCAAGTGATAGTTGCGGTCACTGAGCTACCCTCGTAGTAAGGTCCCTCGGCGGGGTCGAGAGTGATAACCGGAGCTGCAACAACGGTTTCCACAACAACCTTTTTGTAGAACGCTGTCTCGGTGTCGATAATATTATTATTGACCGAAGTGTAGCAACGCCATTCCTGGTTGTTGTAAACACCCACATAACGGCCGGTTTCTTCATTATTAAGAAAATCGGCAGTCATGATGAAAACATTGTTTGTGTTGGTTCCTACACGCACACCATTATTGGCGTTGGCTGTGTAAAGATAATTCTGAGTGCCTTCCACATTGAACTGATACTTTCTTGTAGTAGTGGTATTATCAACAGTGATAATCCATTGCAACTCGGCACCAACAGTAGAGGTGATTTGGTCCTCGGCGGCGCTGAGAGTCACTTCGGTTGCCGACGGAGCGGCGCTTGTTCCATTATTGTTTGACATCGCTCTAGAAGAGGTCTTGTCAACAATCACCACAACGTCACCAGTCTTCAGGCTGGTAACCGCTGTCTCGACCCATGCGTCAGCAGCCCAGGCTGTTGTGACAATCATGGTCATCATCAATAAAGATAGAAATTTCTTCATTTTGATTGTTTTTTGATGGTTAATAAAAAGGATTTAACGTTCAGGTCGTATAATATAGTTATTGTGATTTCTAAGTAATATTGACTGTAAAAGTTGTGATTGTGCAAAAATACAACTTTTTTTACAAACGCTCACCATTATAAGCAATAATATTAGCTGTGACATTTCACATCCTTTCAAGCTACAATTAGCGAATTTCAGGACAGCAAATAATATCTTAAAACACTCCAGAGCACGATTGCAAGCTTTGAGGAAAGCAAAAAAAACTGTAACTTTGCAGTCCTTTTCGTGATGAAAAAATCTCGGATTGTAAGGTAATAAAATGTTTTATTAAACCCTATTTTTTAGATTTTATAGTATGAGAAAATTTTTTATCAGCGCAGTGTTTGCGCTCTCAGTTTTGTGTGGCTACGCGCAAGAGTATGTTGATGTAGATCGCGTTGTTATTGAGATTCCTGCCCATTTCATCAACAATCATTCAAGCTTGAAAGAAAAGTTCGTCAAGATTTTCGGTGCAGAATATACTATTTATGTTCAAAACATTCAACTGAGTCCCAACTGGTTTACCGCCGATATCATTGCCAACAACGACAAGGAAGGCACTTGGAACATTGAAGAATGGAGCATTGAGCAGGTTTGTAGACTTGAAGACAAGACTGCCGATGTGCATGGCAACACATCATCATGCAAACCGACATTGTACCAAAACTACGACTTCAGCATCAGTTCAGTCATGCACTTGCTCACTCCCGACGACTTTGGCGACATTGAGATTGAATACATCATTCGCGACAAGAGAGATCCTAATACCAAGTTTACTCTAGTGCTTGTTTTCCCCTATCATGAAAACACCATCACCGGCATCAACGATGTGCAGGTAGAGCAACAGGCCGAATACTATGACCTGCAAGGCAACCGCCTGCCGGCACCCACCCATGGCATCATCATTGAGAAGCGCGGCAACAAGGTGAGCAAGAAACTCTATAAGTAAGCATCAGCAACCACCTATTATCGATTACACACACTTCGTGCCCCACGTGAAGGATTGCGAAGTGTGTTTTTTCTTGCGGGTATAGGAAAAAAGTGTTACCTTTGGTAGATTTTTTAAGCACTTTGGTCTATAAAAAGCTTGAAAACGGCAGTAACCACAGGCAATGAGACCTCAGCGCGAGTTAAACCTAAACCATTTTATAACGTCAAACTAGCAAAGAAACAGAAATTGATTTATCCACATTTTAAAATTAGAGCATTATGAAAAGGACAGTTTACAACACAATGATTGGCTTGATGCTCGCATGCGGGCTCGCCATGACATCGACTGGAGCTATGGCACAAGGCCGTCGTCCAGCAACCAATTCAGGCGCGGCAGCAACAGGCAACCGCAGTGTTGCCACTGCTTCCCCAAGAAATAATGCCGCCACAGTAACTAACAATAATTCAAGCTTCAACCGCTCGGCTGTGAGCACCACTCCAAGTGCCCGCCCAAGCGTGAGCAACAGCAGCCAAGTGAATCGTTCAGCTTCCACTAGCAACAACGCAGCCCAGCGCTCTACAACAAGCACCATCACCGCTCGCCCAAGCGTGAGCAGCAGCTCGAGCAAGAGCACCGACACCAACGTTCGTCGCAGTGGCAACAGCAACACCGTCCGCCCCAGTGGCACAAGCGGCACAAGCACCAACGTTCGCCCCTCGGCCGGCAACCGCTCAGCTAGTGGCAGCAGCGTTAGCAGCACCGCAATTCCCGCCGCCAACAACGTTCGTCACAGTGGCAACAATAGTGGAATTGACAATCGCAGTGGCAATAGCGTTCGTCCCGGCAACAACAGCGGCAAGACAGGTCACGTGACAGCTCCCACCACTCGCCCCCGCAATGACAACCGTCCCAAGGTTGCAGGCACAGTGATGACCGGTGGAGGCCCCAAGATTGACTACAACTCCTATCGCTACTCCAGCAACTGGCGTCCCCGCTACAATGGCGACCCCTTCTACAATAGCTTCCGCTACAACAGTTGGAGCTGGGCAAGTCCCATTCGTCCTTCGGTTCGCCCCTGGCGTCCAAGCACAATTTGGGTATATCGTCCCATTGTCACAGTAAACGTGAGCCGCTACTCAAGCTATCCCACCATTGGTGGCGTTCTTGGACTGGCATGGGGTACTCACTACGGCAACGCACTGAACTACCTCTACTACAACGGCTACTACATTGACGGCTACATGAACAACATCGTTTACCTCACCGACGTGAGCATCCTCAACTACGACTGGGATGACGTGATGCTCCAGTTCGACGGTAATGATCGCCTCGACTACGTTGAGTTCTCATCATGGAGCGTGAGCTACGACACCAGCCGCTTCTACAGCCTCTACAACTACTTGTGCAGCATCTATGGCAGCCCAGTGAGCTACCACGACGCAATGTACTCTTGGTACGGTGGCGACGGAATCGGATTCGTGAACCTGGGTATCAAGTATAACCCCGACTACAACTACACAGTTCTCGCCTTTGGCGTGTGAACCAAGTTGCAGTTATCAGATAGATAAATTTATACCGACAAGGCGCATCTCAACAGCCAGATGCGCCTTGCTTTTTTTCACTCAGGCTATCTATTACCGGCAATAATACCCTGTTGCTGTTCTATTAAAGACAATTATAAGTAGTAGTAATTCATGCAGGTAAAATCAGAGTACCTAAACCTGTGGGGAGATTTATTACATCATGACCTAATCACCCCTACCCAAACTGGTAGTTGAGGGGATAAATAATTATGCAGGTGTTTCGCAACAGCCGCATAAAGTAAACCTTAAAAATCTAATCCTATGAAAAAACTTGTTGCAAATATATGGGATTGAGGGTAATATTCCAAACATTAATGGAGAAAAAATCATTGTTTTAACATTTTTTTAGCGACAATGTACAAATTTGTCGCCATTTTAGGTAGAATCTCCCGTTTTTTGGTTGAAAAAAGAAGAAAAATCACTACCTTCGTGGCGCGAACAAAAAAATGCATAAAAAACAATGACTCAACTCGACCTTAACCTGCTGGGATGTGGCTCGGCGACATCAACATTGCGGCACTTGCCATCGTGTCAAGTGCTCAACGTGCGTGGACACCTCATGATGATTGATTGCGGCGAAGGGGCTCAACTGGAGATGCGACGCATGCGGCTCAAGTTCTCCCGCTTGAATCACATCTTCATCAGTCACCTGCACGGCGACCATTGCTTTGGATTGCCGGGACTGCTGTCGACCATGGCACTGCAGGGCAAAGGCGGCACCGTGACGGTGCACATCTTCAAAGATGGCGCCGAGCAGTTTGGGCGCCTACTCGACTACTTTTGCCGCGAACGCCCATTTGAGTTGAAGTTCAATATCATCGACACCCACAAGGCTGTCATCTATGAGGACGATGCCATCACGGTGAGCACCTTCCCCCTCACTCACCGCCTTCCATGCGTGGGATTCCTGTTCAAGGAAAAGCCAAAGAATCGCCATGTCAATGCTATGGCATGCGCACAGGCTAATGTACCTGCCCACTTCATGAACAGCCTGCGCAATGGTGCCGACTATGTCGCCCCCAACGGTACTGTCATCCCTAACGCCGAACTCACGACCGATGCCGACCCGGCCATTTCCTTCGCCTACTGCAGCGACACCAAGTACTCCAAGCGTGTGATTAAAGCAGTAGAAGGTGTTGACTGGTTGTATCACGAGTCGACCTACGGCGATGAGAACTTGAAGAATGCCGTCAAGCGCTACCACAGCACTGCCCGCCAAGCAGGAATGGTGGCACGCGAGGCAGGCGTGAAACGCCTCATTCTGGGGCATTACAGCAACCGCTACATCGACGAAAGCATCCTCCTGCAACAAGCACAAGAAGAATTCCCCGCCACAATTCTCGGCAACGAAGGAATGACAATCGACTTGAATAATATTAAAGAATAAACGCAGGGACCTGCCCGGCTCACTTTAACGTGCCTCGACGCAGCTCGCTGATGGTGATTGCCGCAGCGATACCCACGTTGAGACTCTCGCTGTGAGCTCCCTTGCGCGGCATGGCAGGAATGTGAATGCGCCTTGTGACATGGGCCGCAATCTTGGGGCTGATGCCCTGTCCCTCGTTACCGAAGACGACAAAGGCTCCCGTTGCTGGCAACTCGCTGGTGTAAATATTATCGCCATCAAGGAATGTACCCAGCACTGGCAGGTCGCTATAATCGTCGAGGAAAAAGTCGAGGTCGCAATAATGCACTTTAACGCGGCTGATGGCTCCCATCGTCGCCTGCACCACCTTGTGGTTATAGATATCGACCGTTGAACGACTGGCGAAGATGTTGGTGATGCCAAACCAATCGGCCAGACGCATGATTGTGCCCAGGTTGCCCGGGTCTTGAATATTGTCGAGCACGATGTTGAGACCCGATCGCACCTCATCGTCGCTATATTCAATCTTGGGAATCTCATAGACCGCCATCACGTCGCTCGGCGTTGTGAACTGCGACATCTTACCCATTTGAGCTTTATTGGCAAAAACAATTTTGTGATAATGCTCAGCAGTGCCTTGTTGCTCATACCATGCCCTGGTGGCAATAAGGTAGCGGCAGTTGAAGGCGTTCCATGTGTCGCGCACGCATTTCCATCCCTCGGCAACGAACAGACCTTCCTTGTCGCGATATTTCTTAACTGCCAGCGACGACACCAGCTTGATTATTCCATTGTTGATATCCTGCATAAGATTGGTTATTTCTATGGGCTACAATTTTTAATAAGGTGCCTGGGTAACACGGCGCTTTCCGGGAGGCGGTGGCACAGCAATGTTGCTGTTAGACCTCGTGGGGTCGGCGCTGACTTTAGGCCGTGCCGGTGGCGCTGGAGGTGCTGCCGGCTTCGATTGCTGAACAGGCTGCTCTTGTGCAGTGGCAGGTTGTTGTATTTTATCTTCAGGCTCAGCCACATCGGTTGGATACTTGCCCTTGTCGCCACTATCGTCGAATGCCTCGGGATAGGGGTCATAGCGCTCGGCACGAGGCACGCGCACGCCACTTCCTGTGGGATAGGATACATCGGGGGCAGGAACTGATGTGACACGCGGTGCCGGCGGCACCGGCACGTCGGTACCCACCGCCAATGAGTCGACCGGTGGTTGCTCGGGCAACACCGAGTCGATAGTGACATCAGGGTTTACAAGTGTATCGGCCTTTTGGGCGGTCACCGCAGGTTGTGAGTTAGGCTTAGTGAGCATAAAGCACGCAGTTATACCGCCGGCAAGGATTAATGCCGCCAGCACTATCCACAACGCACGCTTCAAGTTGTTTTTCTTTCCTGCCTCAGGCGGTGTGGGCACCTCGGTTGCCTGCACTTCGGGCTGAGAAAATGCTTCAGGTTCATTTTCCACAGCCGGCACCGGTGGAGGGATTGAACCCGGCTCGCCTTGCTCATCATGCACAGGTGGAGGCAATAAGGTGTCATCGGCAGGTGTAAATACAGGTGGTTGCTGCGGTTCAACAACAGGCTCGACCAAGGGTGCTTCAGCCGATTCGGGCACTACAGCCGGAGCCATTGCAGCCATTGCGGCCTCGCTACTCACCATGCTCGACCCATCGCTGTCGACAGCATCTACCTGCATGAGAATAGCGGTGCGGTTGTCGGAACCACCTTGCACTGCCAGTTGAATGTCGGCAAGTTTTTGCCTGTCATCCTTACTTTTGTCGGCAAGAACAGTCATTATCTTCTTGTCGCTAATCTCACCACACACGCCATCGCTGCACAGCATGAAATAGTCGCCCGGGCGCACATCGGTGATAAACACCACATCGGGGCGCATGGCGCGAGTGGGCATCATGGCGCGAGTGAGAATATTTTTCTTGGGCGATGCCTCGGCCTCGGCACGAGTAAGGCGCCCCATGAGGAAGAGATCGTTCACCAGCGAGTGATCACGTGATCGATACATCACTTGGCCGGTTGATGGACGCAAGTGATAGATGCGGCTGTCGCCTATGTGGGCAGCCACCACTCCGTTAGGAGCAAGCACAAGCATGGTGAGCGTGGTGCCCATCGATTTCTCGCTAGGCATCCTCTCGGCTGTTTTCACCAACTGTTGCCATGCGTGCTGTACAGCCTCAAACACCTTCTCGCGAGTGAGCGACAAGCCCGATGAAATGAAGTTTTCCAACCAACTGCTCAATGCTGTTGTCACAACGGCGCTGGCCACGTCGCCATGGTCAAGACCACCCAAGCCGTCACACACGACAAAGACACGATTGGTGGCATCAAGTTGCTCAAGTTGCGGGTAGACTGAGTCTTCCTGCTTGCCACGCTGCCCTATCTCATAGAAGCCCAAAGGCTTGTGTATCCTGATATTCATGCTTTTATGCTTATTATATTTTTTTACTTAATATTTATAATATAACGCAACACATGGCTATTAATTGCACATTGTGAACCATAAAACTCATTCCATGAAAAAAACAATCTACATTTTTTTGCTCCTCAGAGTCACAATCGAGCGCAGCAGTAGGCTGGCAATGATTGGATAGAAAGCTGCATTAGGCACCTGCAAGCCGCTGACCCACACAACCACTGTGGATGCAATTAACACAATGTTCACAATGTGGCACCAGCGCAACACCGGGCGCGCTCTCTTTATCCATGGCAACACAGCCGGCAGGAGCAACAAGGGGTGCAACCACAGCACGTTGTAGTTGGGCATTACAGCCTCGTGAGTGGAGATAAATTCAACGAAGAAAATCACGCATCCCGCAATGCCGGCAATAAAGAACAGAACTGTATCATAAAACCTCGTGACACGGCGGCGACGCCAGTCGCCAATGCTAATCACAACCGTGACAACCAGTAAAGCGATTGCCACTGCCACAGGAGTGAGATACCAGGGCGTGGGAGGCTCGACAATGCCCTCGTCGGGACCAGGTTGCACAATGCTGGTGCGGGCAACAAGAGGCTCGTCATCGACCTCTACACTCTCCAAGGCATGCATGAGGAATAGTGGCACAAAGGTTTGGGTGCGGGCATCGATAATAGTGTCACACACCGCACCGAGGGCCAAGTCGATACCAAACTGTTCCCATGGGTAATTGCGCGTGTAGTGACTCATCACCTGGCGCAATGTATTCCCCACCAAGTAGTCACAGTCGCTGTAGTCCAGCTCGGTGCCGAGAGCTGTCTCAATCACGTCGCGCGGACGGGTCGAACAGTTGTCGCTGAAGTGACGGTAGCGATACACACGATTGTCGGGCATCAGGTTTTGCACCAAAATGTCCCACACCTGCTGGGCTTGCTCGGGGGTGAGGTTAAGATCTTGTTTCACAATCTTGCGTCCCGGTTTCAGGCCTCCATCAAGCTCGGGCGGCATTATAGCGCAAATGTAGTCGGTCTCACCTTTAATGTATCGCCCCAGGAAATTAGGAGAGTTGAAATCGAAAACACCATAATTAACATAATAGGAGCCGGTGCTATCGGTGACCAAAATCTCGGTGTGTCCAAAGACCTCAAATATCTCATCGCCCGGATAAAACGTGATGAGACTCACCTTGATGGGATGACTGCCATCGCTATTGCCGTCGGAATCCTGAGCGTAAATCGCCCCCGGAGCAACTAATGCTAGCAATGCAACAATAGTGCTTGCCACCACCTTGACTATAAGTCTAAAACATGCTGTCATTGTAACTCATTTTATAATGCAAAGTTAATCCATTTTTACTATAAGATAAAAATTCTGTCACTATTAATTGACACGATTGCCCATTTTTTTATATTTTTGCAACGCTTTCGAGAGGTGAGCTAATCCCCACCATCGCTACTATGGTATTTAATTCAATTGAATTTTTATTTTTCCTGCCCGTCGTTTTCCTGCTTTACTGGTTTGTGATGAAACCGTTGAAGTGGCAAAACCTGCTCATTGTCATCGCCAGCTATGTTTTCTACGGTTGGTGGGACTGGCGGTTTCTCGTGCTCATTGCTTTCACCACGGTGTGCAGCTACTTGAGCGGCTTGATGATTGACCGTCATCGTCATTGGGGCAAGGCCATTAGCGCAGCCAACATTGTGGTGAACTTGACCATCCTGGGATTTTTCAAGTATTTCAACTTCTTTGCATCCGAGCTGGCTGGCGCATTGAGCGCTTTGGGATGGCATTGCGACTGGCCCACCCTCAACATCGTGCTACCTGTGGGCATCAGCTTCTACACCTTCCAGGCACTAAGCTACTCAATCGACGTGTATCGTCGCAAACTACCGGCAAGCCGAAGCCTGATTGACGTCATGGCATTCATCAGCTTCTTCCCGCAACTGGTGGCCGGCCCCATTGAGCGCTCCACCCATCTGTTGCCACAGTTTCAAAGCCCGCGACATTTCTCGCCTCAGGATGCCACCGATGGCATGCGACAGATGCTGTGGGGCTTGTTCAAGAAGATGATTGTTGCCGACACATGTGGAGTGCTTGTCGACAGAATGTGGCAAGACTATTCTAACCAAAGCGGTTTTGCTTTGCTGCTTGCCATGATTCTTTTTGCTTTCCAGATATATGCCGATTTCTCGGGCTACAGCGACATTGCCATTGGCTGCGCACGCCTCTTCGGCATAAGGTTGACAACCAACTTCAGCGTGCCCTATTTCTCACGCAGCATGCGTGAGTTGTGGCGCCGATGGCACATCACGCTCATGAACTGGTTTGTTGACTACGTCTACTTCCCACTGGGAGGTAGCCGTGGCGGCAAAGCCAAGACAATCAGGAACACAATAATAGTGTTTGCAATCAGTGGCTTGTGGCATGGTGCCAACTGGACGTTTGTGTTGTGGGGATTATATAATGCCGCTCTTTTTATTCCCCTAATCCTGCTTAACAAGGGCCGCTATCGCGACACCGTTGCCAGTGGCAAACCGCTGCCGTCGCTCAAGGAAACATGGCATATGCTGTGCACCTTCACACTTTTCTTGATGGGACTCGTGCTATTCCGCGCCCCAAGCATCAACGATGCCATAGCCTACTTTAGCTGCATGTTCTCCCCCTCACTGCTGAATGTGGGATTTGGCCACGATTTCAGAACGGCATTATTCTATTGCGCAGTGCTGATCGTTGTGGAATGGATTTATCGCGAGAAGCGTTTCGCTCTCGACTTTGGCAGCTGCCCCGGCGGAGCGCTAGGTCACCGGTGGGTGAGGTGGACAATCTACGTAGTGCTTTTTGTGTTCACAGTGATAGCCTCGGGCCTACATTCCAATTTCATTTATTTCCAGTTCTGACATGAAGCAGTTTTTAAAGAAAATATTGATTTTTTCGGCTGTGGTGATGACAATATTCATCGCCTATGAGCTTGTGCTGCTTCTCGTGCCCAACGAGTACTCCTATAAGAAAAATTATATCAAGCGGCACAAGGACTCGTTGCGGGTGCTCGTGCTTGGCAATTCTCATGTGGCCGACTGCGTTGACGCTACTCTATTGGGACCCGATGCCTTCAATGCGGCACAGCCCGGACGCAACGCTTACTATGACCTTCAACTCATGCGTGAGTTCATCCACCAGATGCCCAGCCTTGAATGCGTGGTGATGCCTTTGAGCTTCGACTATTACTACTGGGGGCATCTTTATGTAAAGGAGCACTCACCCAAGTTCAACACCTACCGCTGCATGTATCTCAAATACATGGGTTACCCCTACGCCGATGGTGAGTGGTGGCACTGGTCGGAGATTCTCAACTCCAACTATGACCACTCGGGAAGACTCCTGAAAGCATTCACCGCTCCACTTCATGAGCTCACCATGTGCGACTCGCTGGGAATGGAAATCGACGCAAGCTATGACCTGCGCGCTCACAACTGGGACACGCTGCAACTACCATCAAGCACTCCTCTACCCGACTCCACCGAACTCAAGCTAAACTACCGCCACAACGTTAAGATATATAGCGAAATCGCCACTATCATGCGCGAAAACCACAAGCGCCTGGTGCTGGTGGCCATGCCTGTTTACAAGACGGCCCGCCGGCACGTGAGCCAGCGACAGCTCAATGAGATGACGGCCTTTGTGGAGATGCTGCGGCGCGTTAACCCCGACATTGAGTTCTATAACTTCATCGACGACCCGCAATACACCGAGCGGGACTACTACAACTCCATTCATCTCAACAACCAGCACGGCGCACGCAAGTTCACGCCACAGTTGCGCGCAATAATCGACCGCAAGCGCCAGTAAGCAACCAAAACATCTTTTTTAAGAAAAAAAACCGCTCGGATGTAGCACCCGAGCGGCATGTGTGATAATTGTGTATTAAGAGGGGGAAAGAGATAACTGTTTAACGAGCCTTGTAGGCCTCAAGTGCTTTTTCAAGAACGATAAGTGCACGCTTGAGGTCCTCAATCTTGAGCACATAGGCCATGCGCACCTGGTTCTTGCCTGCTCCGGGAGTTGCATAGAAGCCGGTTGCGGGAGCCATCATCACGGTCTCGCCCTCATAGTTGAACTCCTCGAGACACCAGCGGCAGAAGTCGTCGCTATCCTCGATGGGGAGCTGAACCATAGTGTAGAAAGCACCTGTGGGCATTGGCGAGAACACGCCGGGAATCTTGTTCAG
>DGWL01000051.1:18332-22416 GCA_002396125.1 Porphyromonadaceae bacterium UBA4259 | reverse complement strand
AGGTCGTAGGAGTAGGCTTGGTCGGAGTTGTTCCAGTAGTAGGCAATGAGATTCACGCCGGTAAAGTTTTGACTGCTGTTGCTGCGAGAGTAGCTGGTGGTTGTTGCCTCGCATGGCTTGTAGAGCTTGACGGTGTTGCCGCTGGTGCTTGTGGTGCTGCCGGTGCTGGGCTGCAAGCCCACCATTATCATCATCTTGAGTGTGTAGCCTTCACTGCCTGATGCGGCGCCGGTGCCTCCCGAGTTGTTGTCGGTGAGGGCATTGAGAGCGAAGAAGCCGTTTTGGTGCCCGCGCCATCCCCAGTTGATGTGGAAGAGACCGTTGCCGTTATATCCGTCGCAAACGAAGGCATGACCACCGCTCGACTTGCGCGCGCTGTAATATACCGGCCTGCCTGCGGCAAGCTCGGTGTAGACAAGATTTTCCCACTCGGCGGCGGTCACATCCTCGCGATTCACTTGAGTGGCATCTTTGTCGAAACCAAAATACTTGACAAAGGCATTGACCTGGCTGGTGGCACTCGATACGCTCTCGCCAAAATCCATGTTTACCGACTGGGCGCAGTATTTTACCAGCTTTGCCACCTCTTGTGCTCCGGCGCTGGTGTTGGTGGCTTTGTCATACCAGTCGTTCATGATGCTATAGTCGAAAGTGGTGGCGGGCAGTTCGGGCATGTCGCGATTTAGCTTCACGCTCTTGTAGGCTGGAAGGGCGGTGCAGCCTGTGGTCGACCTGTAGTAGTACATGATTTGTGCCATGGCTATCGCCACGCACCCTGCCACGCAATATTTGGAGCCACCCACAGTGACGGGAGGGCACTGCTGGTTGAAGGGCAGGCCCTGTGCCATGTTGCACGTGAGCATGGGAGCGATGCGCGCCTTGCCGTTGCCTGCCGTCACGCTGGTGGTGGTGAGTGGTGCCGCTGGTGTGGTGTTGTCTAAGTTTGCGATTTGCTCGGCATAACCATCGAGCCAGTCTTGCACACACTCGGGCATCTCGCTCTCGTCGAAGTAGTACTCATCGCTATAGGCTAGGATGGTGCGTGCGCGGTCGTCGCCAGCCACCATCACCCATCCCGGTTGCTCGGGGTTATTGTATATGAAGAATGGTGTGGCTCCGTTTGCTCGTAGCGACTTGGCCTTCATTGCCGGAGCTTGAACGGGCGAGGCTACGTTGAAGAAGTCGCCGGCTATGGCTCGTGCTTGCAGCTCAGTTACCGGCGCAGCTTGTAGCATTGAGCAGGTGGTGGCAAGCATCATTAATAATAAGGTGATTTTTTTAATCATAGTTGTCAGTTGTCAGTTGCCAGTTATCAGTTGTTAGTTGTTAGTTATTAGTTATTAGTTATTAGTTGTCAGTTGCCAGTTATCAGTTGTGAGTTATCAGTATTTACTTTGCGGCATTGGCCGGTGGTTGTGGCAGTGTGTCGTCCTTGATGCTGCCTGAGTAGGCGGCAATGTCGACGGTGTCGATGCCGGTGACGATATACTTGGTGTTGCCACGCCAGGGCACGGTGCTCTTGTATTCCTTGTATTCAAGTTGCACGGCAATGGGGGTCTGCTTGAGCTTGCCCAGGACTTGAACGATGGAGTCGTCAAGAACCGAGAAGTCAAACTGCTGTTTCACCACGTTGGTGGGAGTCTGCACGTCGTAGCACATCATTTTGCCCTCGTAGGTTTGGAACACGCTACCTTCAAGGCCAATGTCGATGATGCGTCCTTTCACGCTGCTTTCGTGATAGACGTGGAAGTAGCGGTCGCGCACCAGGAAGATGAGCAAGAGCAGCACAACGAGTGTCCCCAGCGCCAGGAAGATGCGCTTCTTGTTGCTGCGTCGCTCGATGGTGGTCTCGATGAGTTCGCGTTCTTCACGTTCCTCGGGAGTTTCCTCATGAGGGGCATTGTCACTCTTTGGAGCCGAGCTCTCAAAGTAGTCGTCGAAGTTGTCGTTAATGAGTTTCATAATAAGTATTCAGTTATCAGTTGTCAGTTATCAGTTGTCAGTTATCAGTTATCAGTAATCAGTTATCAGTATTCTGTTATCAGCATTCAGTTGCCCGGTGGGGTTATTGGCTATAAGTTAGTAGTGCTTTTCTGAAGGAAGATAACATTCTCCTTATTTCCGAAATTTCGTTGTTAAGATATGAGAATTTTTCTTCAGTTAAAAAATTGAGTTCTTTTGCAAGTAGTAACTCACATTCAACTTCACTTGTAGAACCTATAGCTATTTGTAAAAAATTTGCGAATTCTTTTCTGGAGTTTCTACCTGAACCTTCTGCAATATTTATTGGGATAGATAGGGAGGCTCTGCGAATTTGACTGGTTAACCCAAATTTTTCATTATCTGGAAAGGAGGAAGTAGCCTTATATATTTCAGATGAAAACTTGAAACTACGCGTCCAAACATCTATCTTCTTGAAGTCTTGCATATCTAAATGTACTGAAATATAATCTGAATATCACTACATTTGTCTCTACCGGTAAAAAACCGGGAACTGATTACTGACAACTGATAACTGATTACTGACAACTGATAACTGATTAAATTTTCATGCTATCGCCTTGGTTCTCGGTGAGAATCTTGGTCTTGCCTTGGGCAATGCGCTTGCGGTCGATGGCCATGCTGATGAAGGCATAGATGCCTAGCACGATGAGAAGGCACGTCTGCACGCCCCACACTACCCATGCGAAGGCCGAGGCCTGAGGGTCGTAGGGTGTGGAGGGTGGAAATGAGCCCACGCCGTAGAGCGTGAGACCGAAGATGATGGCAAACTGCCATGGGCCTAAACCGCCGTTGCTGGGCACTGCCATGCCAATGCTGCTCAACACAAAGAGCACAAGGATTGCAACCACGCCCAGGTCCTTGGTGCAAGCAAAAGCCTGCGCGGCAATGTAGAGCTGCATGAAGTAGCACCCCCAAATGAGGATGGTGTAAAGCAAGAACATCCACTTGCCGTCCATCTTGCCAATGGCGGCAAAGCCGTCCCACAGGTTGCGCAGCATGAGCCTAATCTTGGCGATAACCTTGTTCTCGCTCTTGCTGCGAAATATCCACACCAGTGCCAGCACGCCAAGCACTCCGCATGCCACCAATGCCCAAAACACCCACGAGGTGAACATTGAGCCACTGCCGTCGCCACGCTGGTCAAAGAACTTGTAGAACGCGTCTTGCGCCAGGAAGAAGGTGAACAGGGTGAGCAGGCCCACTGTGACGGTGTCGCTCAAGCGGTCGCCCACCATCGAGCCCAGCACCTGGGTGAACGACGCCTTCTCGCGCTGGGCAATGTAGCCCGAGCGCCACACCTCGCCCAGGCGAGGAAAAAGCAGGTTCACAAAATAGGTGCCAAAGATGCTGTTAATCAGTGCGCTCAGCGAGGGGCGAATGCCAATGGCGTTGAGTTGCAACCGCCACCGCAGTGCCCTGAACACGTGGCTCATGATGCTCACCACAATAACCGGGATGAACCACCAGTAGTTCACGTCGTTGCTCAGGCTCTGCCTGATGGCGCTCCAGTCCACGTTTTTCGACAGGAACCACGCCAGCCCCACACTAATGGCAATGGGGATACCATATTTTAATAATGCCGAAACAATCTTTTTCACAGCAGTTTTAGTCTTAATGAATTTTATTAATTGACTTTGTAACTTGCAAAGTTAATGATTTTTTCCAACATTCCACACTCCTACCCAATTTTTCGGCTTATTAATTCAAGATTACCAAAATAAAAATAATTATTGAAAACAAATAACTTAGCATTAATGGGGTGATTACTGGCTCGGTAACAAAAGCTTGTCATTGTCTCAACCGCCACAACCACGGCCCTTGCCTCAACCACTCCATGCCGGCAATGTCACAAAAAATGTCCTCAAAAGAACCATATCCGTGAGGACGTTAAAGTACAAATTTATAAAAAAATCCCGATTTTAAACCCCATATAAATAAAATAACGAAGCAAATTGACCTGAAGACGATAAATCAGGTGGCACCTGGGGAAAACTCAAATATAGTTTATATTCCTCTCTGTCCGGACTGATTTTTGATAAATTAGGTGGCGTTTCAGCAATAAAAATGTAAAAACTCTGTT
>DGWL01000051.1:0-18146 GCA_002396125.1 Porphyromonadaceae bacterium UBA4259 | reverse complement strand
TTAGATAAATTAGGCTGCGTTTCGGTAATAAAAATGTAAAAACTCTGTTTTTCATTTTTTATTTCTCTCAACTTGCACTAATTTTGCATATTGAAAAAAAAGAAATCTAATTATCACCTTCAATTATGCAGCAAGTAAGAGCAAAGAAATCGCTGGGACAACATTTCCTCATCGACCTTGACGTGGCGGGGCGCATTGCAGCCACCATCGACGACTACAAGCACTTGCCGGTGCTTGAGGTGGGGCCCGGAATGGGTGTGCTCACTCAGTTCCTGTTGCGCGGCGGGCATGACTTGAAGGTGGTGGAGCTTGATGGCGAGAGCGTGGAATATCTCAACGCCAATTTCCCGGCGCTGGCGGGCCGCATCATTGAGCAGGACTTCCTCAAGCTCGACCTCACGGCTGCATGCGGCGAGGGCAAGATGGTGGTGATAGGTAATTACCCCTACAACATCTCGTCGCAAATCCTCTTTCACGTGCTCGACTACAAGGATCAGGTGGTGTGCTGCAGTGGCATGTTCCAGCGCGAGGTGGCACAGCGTGTAGCGGCAGGACCTGGAAGCAAGACCTATGGCATACTGAGCGTGCTACTGCAAGCATGGTACAACATAGAATATCTTTTCACTGTCGATGAGCATGTGTTCAACCCGCCTCCCAAGGTGAAGAGTGGCGTGATACGCCTCGTGCGCAATGGTGTTACCGACCTGGGATGCGACGAGCGCTTGTTCAAGAGCGTGATAAAGACCAGTTTTGGCCAGCGCCGCAAGACGTTGCGCAACTCGTTGCGAGGCATGATACCGCCAGCGGCCTTACCGGTGCTCGACGCCGAGCATGGCGAGCTGTTCAAGCGTCGCCCCGAGCAGTTGGGCGTGAGCGACTTTGTGGAGTTAACCAACATAGTGAAGGAACTACAAAAACAGGGAGAATAAAGTAGAATTATGAGAGAATTTGATATCGACTTGATTGACAGGCTGAAAGAACTGATTGAGGCCAAAGACGCGGTGCAGGTGCTTGCCGAGATAAAGGACTTGCATCCAGCCGACGTTGCCGAGCTGGTGAGTGAACTCAACGACACCGACGACTCCCTGTTCCTGCTGCAACTGCTCGACAACGAAACCGTGGCCGATGTGCTGGTGGAGCTCGACGAGGACGAGCGTGCCGACCTGCTCGAGAAGATGCCTAACGAGACAATTGCCAAGACTCTTGAGGAGATGGATGCCAACGATGCCGTCGACCTCATTCAGGAGCTTGACAAGGACGACCAGGAGGATGTGATTAGCCACATCGACGACGTGGAGCAGGCAGGCGACATCGTGGACCTTTTGCAGTATGACGACGATACTGCCGGCGGCCACATGTCGACCGAGATGGTGGTGGTGAACGAGAACCTGTCGATGCCCGACTGCATCAAGGCCATGCGTGAGCAGGCCGAGGACATGGACGAGATTTACAACATCTACGTCGTCGACGACGACAACCGCCTCAAGGGCGTGTTCCCGCTCAAGAAAACTATCACCAACCCCTCGGCCAACAAGATAAAATATGTGATGGAGCCCAATCCCATCTCGGTGAAGACCGACACTCCCATCGAGGATGTGGCGCTCGACTTTGAGAAATATGACCTTGTGGCAATGCCTGTGGTCGACTCAATTGGCCGCCTTGTGGGGCGCATCACAGTCGACGACATTATGGACGAGGTGCGTGAGCAAAGCGAGCGTGACTATCAACTCGCAACCGGTCTCACCGCCGACGTGGAAACCAGTGATAGCGTGTGGACTCAGTTCAAGGCACGCTTCCCCTGGCTGCTCATCGGCATTGGCGGCGGTATTGCCAACGCTCTCATCCTTGATGGCGACGACACATCGTGGCAGGCTGTGCTGCCGGGCATGGCGCTGTTTATCCCGCTCATTGGCGGCACGGGCGGTAACGTGGGCACCCAATCGAGCGCTATTGTGGTGCAAGGTTTGGCCAACGGCAGCCTGGAGCTCAAGAAAGCCGGAAAATATCTTGCCAAGGAGTTCTTTGTCGCGTTGCTCAACGCTGTGCTCATTGCCGGACTGGTGTTCCTCTACAACCTCATTTGGCCTGCCGACGATGATCCTGCTAAAGCCCACATCACCTCGCTGGCAGTTACCATCTCGCTATTCTCGGTGGTGCTTTTCGCATCGGTTTTCGGCACCTTTGTGCCCATCATGCTCGAGAAGCTCAAAATCGACCCAGCCATTGCCACCGGTCCATTCGTCACGGTGACCAACGACATCGTGGGCATGCTCATCTACATGCTCATCAGCTCGCAGCTCATAGCGGCAATGATATAACGCCGGCACTTGATATAATAGAAAAAACAAAGGCTGCCTCCCATGCTGTGTTGCGGGAGGCAGCCTTTAATTTTATTGGGGAATCACTTAACAATCACTTTCTTTCCACCAAGGATGTAAATGCCGGGGCGCAAGCCTTGAGTGGCATTCTCTCTAAGTGCATGGTGCTTGAGCAACTGCCCCTGCATGTTGTAGACGTCAACATATTTGTCTGGCAATTGGTCGACGGTAATATCATTGATGTCATTAGTGTTGTCAACCACAATATGGCAAGTGTCACTGAGCTCATTTCCAGTATCGGAATTTCTTATTGTCACTGTTATGTCACATTCGCCCTGGGCTATTCCCATGACAATTCCCGTGCTAGACACGCTGGCAATAGTGTTATTGCTTGACGCCCATTCTACTTCCTGATATTTATTAATGTCTTTAGAACTGGTGGGATAGATTAAAGCATCAAGAGTTAAGGATTCTCCTTCTTCTATGACTTTTTCTTCCAGGTCGCAACCATTAAGTTGAATCTTAACACATTGAACATTACCTTGATATTCAGGCAACACCGTGACGTGGCATTTGGCAATAACGGTGTCAACATAGGCCGTGATGTCAAATTCTCCCACCTGGGTTCCTTCAAATGTGTCATTGACCAAGTGAATAATATGGTCAGGATTATTGCTATCCTGTGCCACCATTTTTGTAACACCTTCACTGCCATCTTCAAAAGCCGTAGAATTTAAGGGGTAAGGTGTTGGGGCTAAATGAAGAGACTCCCCTTGGTAAATAGATATTTTGTCATACCCAAAGTCTAATGACTGCACGGCAATATAATCTTTTTCCACCATCTTGTTAGTAATAAACCGTAGAGATGATTGAGATGATTGATATGCCTCAAGGCTGCCAACGGGAACATACACAGTTTCAACAAAACCATAAAAGGTATCATGACATTCAGTGGGTGGTGTGGGACTTGTGAAATATATACAACCATGATGGCCAGGATTAAATAATTTTTGATCTCCTATATATTTTATTCCTTTACCAAACACAATAACATCAAGATTACCATCCAATGCGCTATTTGCTATCACCTCTACATTGTCGGGTATAAACAAGTTCTTTCCATTCATGTAGAACTCTGGAAGCTTAGCTGGCAGGAATACAACTTCTTTTCCTATTCTGAAAAAATCATATACTATCCAATTTTCAGTAGTATTATAGTCTGGTTGTAGTGTGGTAGATAGGGTAAAACAGTTTTTGCCGATGATTTCACATCGCTTGGCATTGAAAAAGAACATATTGTCTCTAGCGCTCACAAAAGATATCCAACCACCATGGTCTTGATGATAGATTCGTTCCAAACCGGTGTTGTGAAAGGCATAATCACCAATGCTTTCTATCGTTTCAGGAATTGTTATGTTCTTGACATTTTCTATACTATTAATAAGCGCTTCAGAATTTATCTGCTTGACAACAAATTCCTTGTTGTGCTTTGAAGAGAACACAAGACTTGGGATTGTCACAGTTTGCATTGTATAATTATTAATCCCTCCAAATCCTGCCCAAGTGCTTTTTACATAAACACCTACCGATGTGCTGTCTTCTAATATCTTATAGGCAATCCCATCCTCAATAAAGTCGGCCGGGTCAAAATATTGAGCTTGAATACTTGCTGTAGTGGTAATAATGAGATATAGAATCAAGCAGATTCTTGAAAAAAATGAACCTTTCATAGATATTATATTATTGCGATTAATTATTACTTTTAACAACCAAGAATTCCCAATTTTGATCTTCTCCTTGGTTAATCAGCACGTCACCGGCTATCCAGTCGGGCTCATTTGGATTTCCAGTCATGCGACAAATAACATTATCTCCTTGATAACTGATAGATTCAATGCCAATGGTGCCAACAAGGATGTCATTAATAGTAGCTTCTTTCCAGCGATATCCATTGATGGATATTCCATTGTCATAGAAATAATGATTGTTTGTGTTTGGAATGTCTACATATTTAAATTCAGAACCAGTATTCCAATCTGTTCCACGCTTGCGAAACATCCTTATTGTGGCGCGAACTCCGTTCCCATTATTATCGGCAATGCATAATAATATACCATTTAAAGTATTTATAGTAACACCAGCATTTAAGCTAGAATCATTATAAACATCGAATAATTGAGAATCATTACGAGTTGCCAATAAATGACGAGCTTTATCATATATAACTTGATATTTATACATATAATTTCCCGTTGTTTCAAGCCAGAAAACATCACTATAATTTGCTATTGCTGTGTAAACAGTGATGTTGTTGATGCCTTTAAGTGTAAAGGACTTGTCTACAATGTAGTTACATGATATAGTACCTTTTTGTGACAGCATATAGCTAAAGTCGTTGAACTCATTTAGTGGAGAGTTATCCTTTTTACATATATTAATGCCAGTGGGATATACTTTTTCTGAGATGTAACAAATCCTGTGACGATATACCTGGTCAAGGTTAAGTACCACATTATCATCTATTTTAATGTCATATTCACTAGCGTTTCTTAATCGATTTCTAAAGATAGTGAAATTTATATCATCACCATCCACTTCCTTTCCTTCAATGTAATTTCGAGGTTGCTCTATAAATATAATTGCATCATTATGCATAGATAAAATAGCTTTGTCTCGATGTTTACTTCCAAATATTTCAATAGGAGTTTTGTGTCCTCTCTCAATATAATTACCATTCATGCTAATATTAGACGTTTCAATAACTATAACACCACCTCCTTCCATGTGATTATTGGAAAAATCTAGAGCTTTGCTGTTGCTTATCATCACATCAGCGTTGATAATATTACTGGCGATGCGACCTCCACCACAGTATTGTATTTTTACACCCTTGTTGCACTTGCCATCATGAATGGCGTTGTGTTCAAATAATAGTGCGTCACCAAGAAATCCTAGGTCAAAAGCATATTTTCTTTCATTAAATGCTACTGTGTAGTTAGAAAATGAACATGAATAGTCACAGTTTGTAATGGATTTTACATCAAAATAATGTTCTCCACCACTCTCTTCTTGATTGAATTTAACAGCTTGAATGAAGTTCTCAAATCTCACGTTATCAACTTTTAGTGTTGTAGCAGCGTATATACACCCCAGTTTATAAGAACTTTCAATATAAATATTTTCATTTGTTATTACTGGTGAAATGATGCTACCTTCACCAGGATTAATGGCCTGTACTCTATCATTATTGGGGAACAGTTGATCAGATATATAAATTCTATCCCATGTTTTGCAACTGAAACAGATATTTCTAATACTAGTGATTTGTCCTGCAAGAAATCCTTTTTTTGTCAACCTCGTTAATACGCCATTATTAATCTTTGCGTTAACAAAGACTATAAAATTGTCTTCAGGATTATCAGGGAACTGGTTAATGAAATTGTCAGCAACAAGAATTGTTCCATCATTAATAAATGTTTCATCTTCACATTGGCTTTCAGATTGACCATTAGTTTGATTCTCTTCAATAAAAGAATCTGAAAGAGAAGTCATACCAATTTCTCCTCTTAATTGAATGCCAACGGGAATGATTATAGGCTTATCAATTTTATAATAACCACATGGCAGGAACACTTCACCAACTCCTTTCATTGTAATTGCACTATTAATAGCTTCGGAGTTATCAGATGCGCTTTGCCATTCTTCATTATAGGCATTGTTCATAGCCTTAGCCCCAAACCATTGCGGATAAGCTCTATCTATGTCCCAAGTTCCTTCTACAATAACCCCATTGTCAAATATTTGCCCAATAGGTGCGATTATTTTTGTGTGATTTCCTATTATTTTTTTTCCTGTCCCAGTTATTTTTCCGCCTTGGAATACTAAAATTACATTTTCACTTAATATTTCATTTTCACTTAAAGTAATATCCTCTGTAATAAAAAAAACGTTATTACTACTATTCTCATTATTGTTAAAATGTGTCATCCAAAAACCTCCTTTACTATTATAACGAGAAATCTTTTTTTTATTGCTTTATAAAACACAAAAAAGATTATGAGAATTTAGGTGTAAAAACTCAAGGGAGCTTGATTATTGTTCAGGCTCCCTTGAGTTTTTGCTTGCGCATTCTCACTTAACAATCACTTTCTTTCCGCCATGGATGTAGATGCCGGCGGGCAGGTTTGATGCACTCATCTTGCGTCCCATAAGGTCGTAGTAAGGAGCATCGTTCTGAGCCTCACTTTCAATCTCGGTTATTGCAGTGGGGGTAGACTCGGTGTAGGTGTACTCGATTTTTGTCACCGGCATGTTAACTCTTGTGCCACCACCGCTATAGGTAGAAGAGCACTTGGGGTAGTCGGCATCGTTGGCATAGTCGGTGAACGAGATGTTGTTGTCGCTATAGGTCATTGCCCTATTGCTGATGCCAGAGGTGTAGAATGGTGCGTCGTCACTGCTTGCTGTGCAGTCGCCGGTCATGTCGATGACGGCAGTTACCACAAGATTCTTGCCTGGAGTAATAGCAAATGGTGCATTTGAGAGGTCGATAGTCATTTCAACATCCTCACCATAGGCCGAGAATGCCTCATAGTAGAACTCACCTTCAACAACAGGTTCTGTGCTGAAGCAGTCAAAATAAAGTTTGTTTCCGCTATTGTCGGTCTGGAACTCGGTTTCATCCACCAGTTGCAGGTAGTACTTCACGTTGGCTGTGATGTCGCTGTAGATGGCCTGGTCGTAGAACTTGTAGGAAATCTTGGTGATTTTCACATCATTTTTCCCTTCGAAATCGGTGAAGTCGGTATCATAAAGATACAGCATCTGTGAGCCATAGTGGTTCAGATAGAAGTTGGCAGGAGCCATGTCAAAATAAGAACCATTGTAGAAATTGGTGGCGTTGTCATAGTCGCCCACATTGATTGTGCCGGTGAGCACATCTTGTGCGTTGGCACTAACTGTCAAGGCAGCAACGGCTGCCAGCATCATGTAAAATTTCTTCATAATAAAACTGGTTTTAGTATTAATAATAAATGTGTTGTTTCTTTTTAAAGTGATACACAAGCATGTCACTTCACCACAACTTTCTTGCCATTATGGATGTATATGCCGCGGGTGGGATTGGTCACGAGGCGACCGGTGAGGTCATACCATGCGTCGTCGTGCTCACGGGCGTTGTTGTCGACCTTGAGGTCGCTGATGGCAGTGGGGTCGTCGATTACCTGGCTGGTGTGGTTGGCGAGGTCAACGAGCACGCGCTGGCTGTAGGGCGAGGTCACAAGGGTGTAGGGCACACTGCCGTTGGGGGTGCTGTAGTCGTAGGTTGCTGCATACACGTCGTAGTATACCTGGGTGTGACCATTCAGGTAGTGGGAGTTGAGCGAGAACTGCTTGCTGGTGATTTCATAGCCCCAGTCGTCCTCGGCCATCACAGCCTCGTCGCCGGCAATGTTGGTGTACACCTCGTCGCCAGCCTTGAGTTGCTGAACTACTTGCACGCGGTCGGTATAGTCGGCCTGGCCCACGGGAGCGGTAACATTGATGGTTGAGAAGAATAGGTCGCGTGTGCCGTTGCTGAACTCCAGCTCCTTGGTGTAGGTGCCTGTGCCTCCGCCTTGAGCGCTGAGGTCAACGTTGTAGGTCACAACCTGCTTTTCGCCCGAGCCATGACTCTCGACGCGAATCTCGTCGTTGTGGCTCGAGAGAGTGGTGAGAAGCACCTTGTAGTTGCCGCCATTGTTCACCAGGTAGAGGTAGGGCGAGTAGAGCAGTCCGGCCACCAAGCTTGGTGCAAAGGTTGGGTAGGCATATATTTCCCAGCCGTAGGTGAAGGCGTAGCCGTAGTCGCTCAGGTTCACGCCATACTCGTCGCCACCTGCGGGCTCAATAATCGAGCCGCTGGTGATGCCGTTGAAGTCCTCGTCGATAAGTGTGTACTCGCCGTCGCTGGGAGCCACATCCTTAATGTAAACATACACGCAATAGGCCTCGGCGCCGTTCACAGCTTCCCAGTTGGCCGTGAAACCGTTGGCGCTGATGCCTGTTGCCGGTTTCGCTACCGGGCGGTCGAGGGTTATTGATTGCAGTCGTGGAGCCTTAGCCTGTTGAGCTTGAGCTGAAGTTGCCGCGATTAAAACTAAAGATAGAATTGAGTAGAATTTTTTCATATATAAACAGGTTTATTGTGTATAATAATTCGTAAGTACCGCAAAAATAATCATTTTTAGCGATTTGGGCAAAAAATGTGTTATTTTTTTTAATAGTGCATGGTTTTCTAGCCGCAATGTAACGAATTGCTACCGACAAGAAACTTTTAAAAAACAATGCAAAATTAATAAAGGCATTTCCCATGGGAAATACCTAAATAAAGTGAAACCCACTCCTCGCTATCACTAAAGAATGTTATTATTATTCTTTATCAAGACAATGAGGAGTGGTTTCCGGAATATATTTTATGTATCAAGCCCCACAGGTTGTGAGAGCTTGCCGACCGCAGGGCCTAGAACTTGTAGTCAACACCCACGCCGAACACCTTGTTGCTGCGTGAGAACTTGTCGCTGCCTGCTGGCATAGCCGCATTGTTGAGATAATGCTCTTGGCTGCGTTTGTAGTCCTTGTAGTTGGTCCAGAAGTAGCCCACGTTCACTTTCATCTTGGGTGTCACATTGATGGCGCCGCCAAAGCCAATGGAGTAGCTGTCGCACGAGAAAGCGGTGTGAGTCTGGTAGTCGTCGCTCAGGCCGTAGTCGGTGTTTTGGAAACCTGCACTCACTGTGAAGGTGCGGTTGATGTCCCATTCCACGCCGGCCAGAATCTCGTGAGTGCCGTGGCGCAGCGACTTTTGCTTGTCGTTGGCCATCTCGGCATGCTTGTCGTCATAGAAGTGATACTCAACGGTGCCGCGCAGTTTGTTGGGGATGAACTCATAGCCGGCGGCTACATAGAGCACGCTAGGCAGGTCGTTGGGGGTGTTCACGCCGTGCTTGTAGGGAGCCATGGCGGTCTCAAATTGCTCCGACGCCTCGCCCATGGCTGTTGCCTCAAGGGTCTTGGTGTCGTTCTCGATGTGAAGGTTGGTCTTGAACTCATATTTTGCTGCTAGAGTGAAGCCACGCCACTTGAAGTTCACGCCAATGATGGGAGTCAGGCCCCAGCCCTTCTGGTCGGTGTCGAGAGCTATGTGGGTGAGTCCGCCCTCTTGGCCGAGTGCGGCCAGCATGGGAGCGTAGGCTGCGGCTTGCTCGGGTGGTAATGTTGCCAGAGCAGCTGCCGCGCGCTGCTTGAGCGCGTCGCCCAAGTTGGCGTTGAGGTGCCCCTTGTAGTTTCCGTTGAACAGGTTGAAGCGCAGGCCGGCAAAGGCACTGAGGTTGTCGAGGATGCGATAGGTGCCTCCCAGCTGGCCTCCGAACACATATTGACGTCCCTTCATCGAGGTGTCGATGGTGTACATGTCGGGGGTGATAGCGTCGGCACCAACCATAGCTTTGAGCAGTGGTTGTGATGCCAGCAACTGGCTGGTGGTGCCATAGATGCCCGACATTACAGCGGCATCAAACATCGACAAACCGTTGTCGAAGTTGCACTTGCCGCCGCCACCGGTCACACCAAAGAATGCGCTGGCCACCCAGCGATCTTTCTTATAGGCGGCATAGAGGCTTGGCAGCACCGGAGCGGTGGCTTTGCCGTCATACTTGCGTGTGGGGTTGCCATCGGCGTTGGTATAGGCGAAGAGTGGGAATGTTGTTTCCACATCACGTGTCTGGAACGCGCTCTGGATGTTGAGCGACACAGTCCATCCCTCGTTGTCGAGCCATGCAAGGCCGGCGGGGTTGGTGTAGACGGCGTCGATTTCATGACTGGCTCCGCGTGCCATCATGCGCAGGAAAGCGATGTGCTGATTAGTGTTGTGCAGCAGTCCGCCTGCCCAAGCGCTTGCGCTAACTGCCATTGTTGCAATCAATAAGCTGATTTTTTTTCTCATATTACTCTTTTTATTTTAGTTACCTATTTTAAAAAAACTTTACAAAAGTAGCACTTTTGCCCGAGCCTAATGTTCAAAAATACCAAAAAAGTGGCATATTTAACTCATGGTGCAAAAATGTTACTCTTTTTAACGATTTTCACTCCCCCATCGGCCTTTAAATATTAATGAGTGCCGTCACACACTCACATTCTGTGTGGGGCACTCATTAATTATGTGTTGGGTAACATTGCACGCCGTTGTGATGTGGCGAGCAGTTATTGTCTTTAGTGAATCACCTTGCCGGTGGTCTTGCTGCCGTCGTTGTACTCGTTAACAATGATGTTCAAACCCTGGAATGGGGTAGTGCTCTCAACACCATTAATGTTATAATACTTAACGCCGGTAAGGCTGCGGGCTGTGCGGGCTGTGTCGATGCCTGTGGCGGTGGTGCCGGCCCAGGGGGTATAGATAACCTGACCGAGCGCGGGGTTGTCCTCAACATCCATAATGGTCACGCGGGGCGATGCGTCGCTGCCGATGTACCAGTAGTTGTTCATGGCATAAACGGTGTTGCCCGAGTTGTTGTAGAGGTCGAAGCGCTGGAACTCACTGTCGCCGTCGAAGCCGTTTTGTTCCGAACCGTTGCCGTTGTTGATAAACACGTTAAGGCCGGGGCAATAGTTCTCGTCATCCTCGGCAACGTCGGTGCGGCCCAGGTTCACGTCCTTGCAGCCAACCACTGTCACGCCCCACAGGCTACCCTCGATGTGGTTGCGATAAACCTTGGCAACGAGGCCCACGCCGTTAGGCTCATAGAAGTTGATGCCGCTACCGCCGTTGGCTGGAGTCTTCTCGGTGTTGTTGTTGAGCAGGTAGTTGTCGCGCACGATGGCATTCTGCTTGCTGTAAACGGCGATGCCATAGCGGCAGTCGCTCACGTTGTTGTTCTCGATGAGGGTTTGAGCGTCGCTGGTAACACCCATGAGGTCGGCAACGATGATGCCGCCACCCAGGTTCTTCTCGCGGTTGCCCACGATTGTGTTGTTGCGAATCACCACGCCACGGTCACAAGCGGTAACGTTGATGTGGGGGTAGTTGAGGTTTTGGTCGTCGTTGTAGTTGAATGTGTTGTTCTCGATGAGCAGAGCCACGCTTGCATTGCTGGGGGTGCCAATGGCCGAGCGCTTGTTGTACTCGAAGGTGCAGTTGCGCACAGTGTAGGACTCGGTCGAGTTCATGCCCACGCCACCAAGTTGAAGGCTGGCGGTGCCGTTGCTCACGCTGGCTTGCTGATAGCGGAAGGTGCAATCGCTGATGTTGGCGCCATAGGCCGGCGAGAGCTTGAGTGCTCCATACTCGAAGTCGAGGTTCTTAACCTCAAGTGGAGTGGTGGCATTGGCGGTCTTGACCCAGATGCACTTGGGTGCCACAGTGCCCTCGGTGTTGGTGATGAGCGAGCGCTCGGCAGGTGCCATGAGTGCTGTGCCCTCAATGTCGATTTCAACGCTCTTGGCGAGCTTGATAGTGATGCCATCTTCCATTTGGAAAGTGTCGCCCTCACTGATAATTACGTTCTCGGTAACAGTGAAAGTCTTGCCGTCCTCGCTGGCGGTAACTCCGGTTGTGTCGATAGCGGCAATTGATGTCATTGTCCATGTGGTTCCATTGCCTGGAGATGTGAAGACTGCGGCCTGAAGAGAAAGGGTTGCTGCAGCCAAAACTGACAGTAGATAGAATTTCTTCATGTGTAAAAAGTTTAGTTTAGTAAGTAAATAGTGGCTGCAAAAGTAGTTAAAAAAAATAGTTTTTTGTAATTTTGCACCAAGTTTTACATTTTATACACATTTTTTACAACCTTATTATGTCTATCTGGATAGTTTTCAAGCTCATTGGCTCATTGGCACTGCTGATGTTCGGTATGAAATCAATGAGCGAGAGTTTGCAAAAAATGGCTGGTCCTCAGTTGCGTAGGGTACTAGGTGCGATGACCACCAACCGTTTTACCGGCATGCTCACCGGTGTAGCTGTTACTGCTGCGGTGCAGAGTTCAACCGCAACCACATTGATGACGGTCTCGTTTGTCAATGCAGGATTACTTACCCTCATGCAAGCCATCTCGGTCATAATGGGTGCCAACATCGGAACCACGGTCACCGCGTGGATTATGAGTTTGGGATTCTCGTTTAATATCACCGACTTTGTTTATCCGGCCTTCTTCATTGGCATTATTCTCATCTACATGAAAAAACGCCGCGTGATAGGCGATTTCCTCTTTGGCGTGGCATTCCTCTTCCTGGGTCTCGGCACTCTAAAGGAAACGGGAACCAATTTTGCCAACGACCCCGCCATGCGCGACAGCATCATGGCATTCTTCTCGCAGTTTGGCGATTCCCTCTGGAGTTATGCTCTGTTTCTTGTTGTGGGTAGCGTGCTCACACTGTGTGTGCAGTCGAGTGCCGCAATGATGGCAATCACCATGATATTGTGTTCTACCGGTGTGTTGCAAGTTCAGCAAGGTATCATGCTAGTGCTGGGAGAGAACATTGGCACAACTATCACCGCCAACATTGCCGCCATGGGCGCTAATGTGCAGGCGCGGCGTGCTGCTCTTGCACACTTCACCTATAACATGATAGGTGTGATATGGTCGTTGCTGCTCATGTCGCCGTTCCTCAAGCTGGTGTGCGGCATCGCGGGATTTGACCAGTCGCTGGCAGCCGGCGATCCCGGTTATGAGCAGAATCTGCTTAAGATATCGGTGGTTCTGGCCACCTTCCACTCAATGTTTAACATCACCAACACAGCCATCTTGATTTGGTTTGTGCCCCAAATCGAGAAACTTGTGTGTGCCGTAATCAAGCCTCGCAAGCAAGATGATGAGGACGACTTCAAGCTTCACTTCATCACCTCGGGCATCATGAAGACCCCCGAGCTCTCGGTGCTTGAGGCGCAAAAGGAGATACGCTCGTTTGGCTCGCGCATCCAGAGCATGTTTGGCATGGTGCGAGAGTTGCTCGACGAGCAGGACAAAGACAAGTTTGTCAAGCTCTACACCCGCATTGAGAAATATGAGGAAATAAGCGACCAGATGGAGATTGACATTGCCAATTATCTTCACGACGTGAGTGATGCTCACCTGAGCGACGAGACCAAGGCCAAGATGCGCGCCATGTTGCGCGAAATCAGCGAGATAGAGAGCATTGGCGACAGCTGCTACAAAGTGGCCCGCATCTTCAACCGCTATCGCTCGGGCAAGGAGCTATTCTCGGGCTACCAGATTAAGAATATCAAGACCATGATGGAGCTCGTTGACAGCAGCCTCACCGAGATGAACCAGGTGCTCGTGAGCTACAAGGAGCAGAACGACATCAATCGCAGCTACAATATCGAGAACGAAATTGACAACTATCGCGACATGATTAAGGCCGAGAACTTTAGCGAAGTTAACGACCAGAAATATAGCTATGCCATTGGCACTATGTACAGCGACCTCTTTGATGAGTTTGAGACCATTGGCGACTATGTGGTCAACGTCGTTGAAGCTCGCATGGGTGTCAAGAAAAAAGACTGAGGTTAGCGATTTGAGTTCTTAAGCTCACGCTGAATCAAGAAAAAAGTGAAGAGAACGAAATTTCGTTCTCTTCACTTTTTTAATTCTAACCAGGTTAAAATTCCACTCCGGCCTTGAGGAAGAAATTGTGGAATACGGCGTTCTTGTCGAGATAGGAGCTGCCGCTGGTGTCGGGGATGGCGCCAGGCGTGTTGCCTGTGCACCACAGCTTGTAGTGAGCTGTGTGCAGAGCATAGCCCACACCCACGTTGAACGAGAAGAACTGGTTGCTCTTGAAGTGGTAGCCAATGCTTGGCGAGGTGTAGAATCCCTTGTGATTGATGAATGTGCCACCAACCTTGAGGCTGACAAAGGGAGTGTTGGAACTCTCGTTCTTGAAGCAGTAACGTCCCTCGATATAGACGGGGAAAAAGGGATATTTCCATTTGGGGTCGTTGTGCTCGGGCTGAGCAAGGTCGTTGCGCATGGGATAGGTGCTCAGCACAGCATTAAAGCTGTGCATGCCAATGCCGGCTCCCACATAGGCTCGTGGAGTTATGGCATAGCCAAATGAGGTCTCGATGAGCCAAAAATTGTTGCGTGGCGTGCCCACTCCCATCGAGTAGCCCACATCGATAAACCCGCGAAACTTGGCGGTGTCGTAGTTCTTCTTGCGTGTTTCGTGGCTTATGTGGTCAATGTCGCTCATGGCAAAGGTGTAGTTCAAGCCATTGAGCGTTTCCACCTCCACTTGTTGCTCGTTGCGAGAGGTGATAACTCCCTCTACCACTTGCCCGTTGCGCAGGTGAATCTTAATCTTGGGAACCACGTCGAGTGCCATCATGCTGGTAGTCATGACCAATGCCATCATCAAGATTAATAGTGTTTTTTTCATGTTTTTATAATAGGGTATTATAGGGAAATGCATTATGCATTGTGAATTAACTAAAAGGTCTGCATGTCAACAAGGTGCTTGTAGTTGCCGCCCAGGGCCATGAGCTCGTCGTGTCGCCCTTGTTCCACCACCTTGCCCTCGTGCATGACCACGATGAGGTCGGCATTCTTGATGGTCGACAAGCGGTGAGCAATGACCAGCGTGGTGCGCCCGTGCATGAGCTTGTCGAGTGCCTCTTGCACCAGGTGCTCACTCTCGGTATCGAGAGCCGATGTGGCCTCATCAAGGATAAGGATGGGTGGATTCTTGAGGATGGCTCGTGCAATGCTGATGCGCTGGCGCTGGCCGCCCGAGAGCTTGCATCCACGGTCGCCAATGTTGGTGTCGAAGCCCTGCTCGGTAGCCATGATGAAGTCGTAGGCGTTGGCTATGCGTGCAGCCTGCTCCACCTGCTCTTGAGTGGCGTTCTCCACACCGAATGCAATATTGTTGAAAAAAGACTCGTTGAAGAGGATTGCCTCCTGATTCACGTTGCCCATGAGGCCGCGCAAGTCGGCCACGCGGCAGTTGCGAATGTCCACGCCGTCGATGGTGATGCTACCCTCGTTCACGTCATAGAAGCGTGGCAACAGGTCGGCGATTGTTGTCTTTCCCGAGCCACTCTGTCCCACGAGTGCCACGGTCTTTCCACATGGGATGTTGATGCTCACGCCGTCGATGACCCATGCGTCCTCATAGCGGAAGCGCACATTGTTATAGGCGATACCCTGTGTCATCGATTTCAGCTCAACAGGATGCTCGGGACTGGTAATGGGGTTGTGGGCGTTGAGAATCTTGTCGATGCGCTGCATCGATGCCAAGCCGCGCTGGATGTTGTAGCTCGCCTTGGAAAAGTCCTTGGCAGGATTGATGATGCTGTAGAATATCACCATGTAATAGATGAACTTGGGAGCTGTGATGGCATCGGTGCCATTCAAAATCAACGTTCCTCCAAACCACAGCACGATGGCGATGGTGGCGGTGCCCAAAAACTCACTCATGGGGTGAGCCAGCTCGTAGCGGCGGTTCATGCGTCGCGAGATGTTGCGATATTTTTCGTTCTCACCGGCAAAGCGCCGCATCACTTTGTCCTCGGCGTTGAAAGCCTTGATAATGCGCAGGCCACCTATGGTCTCCTCGATGTTGGACATGATGGTGCCCAACTGGTTTTGCTGCTCGAGCGAAGCGCGCTTGAGGTACTTGCCCACGCGGCCCATGATGAGCCCGGCCACAGGCAGCAAGATGAAGACGAAAAGCGTGAGTTGCCAGCTCACAAAGAGCATCATCGACAGGCACACCACAATCATGATTGGGTTCTTGAACATCATGTCGAGCGACATCATGATGGAGTTTTCCACCTCGGTCACATCGCCGCTCATGCGAGCCATCACGTCGCCCTTGCGCTCGCTGGAGAAGAAGCCTATGGGCAGGTTTACCAGCTTATTGTAAATCTTGGCTCGCAGGTCGCGCACCACGCCGGTGCGCAACGATATCATGAAGAACGCCGCCATGTAGGCGCAGCCTGTCTTCAAGCCTGTCATCACCACCAGCGCTGCGGCAATGCATGCCAGTGCCACACTCTTGCCTTGCGAGGCGATGATTGATTGCACATAGTAGTAGAAGTTGTTGACTACCACCTTGTCGATGCTTGCCGAGCCCACGGGGGTGTAGCTGTAGGTTGCTGTGTTAAGCTCAAAAAGCATCTCCAGGATGGGGATGATGAGTGCAAATGAGAACAGCGTGAGCAACGCCGCCAAGATGTTGAACACGATGTTCAGCGCCAGCTGCTTCTTGTAGGGAGGCACAAATCGCCTGAGTATTTTGAAAAAACCTTTCATTAGAGTGCAAATGTACGCAAAAAGGTTGAAGTTAGCAAACAATAGTCCTAACTAATTGTGTTCTACCAGTTGTGACCTGCGTTAAGTGCCACCGGGGGCAATTGCTCGGCCTAAATCGTCACTTGCCTAAACAAAGGCTGTGTTCGTGCGCTTTTTTAATAGTTCTGCTGAAAAGCGTTGTGTGTGAAAGATATTTGTACTAATTTTGTAACATAACCGATTTTTAAGGAATAAATATACATGGAATCACAACGACGATATAAAAAACTGGAATACACAATATATGCTGTATTGCTTGCGGTATTGTTCTTGGCACCCACTTTCAGCACACTTTTTCACGGGCATGACCTCGACGACACCCATTTCCTGTGGAATGACTTGTTGCGCTCATGGAAGGTGCTGGGCGTCTTTGTGGTGGCTTTTATCATTCACGATGTGTTTCTCGCGCCACTCCTGGTCTACAAGCACAAGACGTGGCAATACATAGTGGGAATGATTTTGCTTGTGGGAGTCTTTCAGTTATACCAGTGTACACACCGCCCTGCCGATGCGTTGGGTGGGCCACACAAGGAGGGTTCCGTTGTCCAACCCAAGCTCAATACCCCACCGCCTGCACCGTCGCGCCCAAAGTTGAAAATCGCCCCAGGCCTAGCTCCGCCACCCATCCAGCGTCACGATATCATCTCATTTATCTTGCTTGTGCTGGGACTGGGAACCAACATAGGCGTGAAATTGTACTCACGTTCACTGGAGGCACGCAAAGAGATTGAAGAACTTGAGACCGAGAACCTGACACAGAAGCTTGAGCACTTGCGGTATCAGATTCATCCCCACTTTTTCATGAACACACTCAACAACATCCATGCTCTTGTCGACATCGATCCCGAGCAGGCCAAGGAATGCATTATTGACCTGTCGAGGCTCATGCGCTATGTGCTCTATGAGAGTAATCACGAGTATGTGATGGCTGCCAAGGAGATGAACTTCATGGAGAACTATGTCAAGCTCATGCGCATCCGCTACAGCGATAACCTCAAGTTTGAACTCGAGACGCCCGATGATGGCACTCAGGTGTGGCTACCGCCACTCATCTTCATCTCGTTTGTTGAGAATGCGTTTAAGCACGGTGTTAGCACTACCAAGCCATCGCTTATTAAGATAACCGGTAAGATATATAAGGACCAAAACGACCGATCGCGACTGTTGTGGACATGCCTCAACAGCAAGCGTCAGGAAAATGGTAGGAACAAGGTGAGCGAGGCGAACGGAGTGGGCCTTAGCAACATTCGTCACCGCCTCGACCTGATGTTTGGCACCGACTACACCCTCAATATCAATGATGGCGAGCAGGAATTCCTGGTGGAGATGGATATTCCTGTCAAGACCATTGACCCGGAATTAATACATAATTCTCAAGGAGCCTAGAGATTACATTAACATTTATTACTTAATTCTTAAAAACTTATCTCATGATACGTTGTATAGCAATCGACGATGAACCACTGGCACTGCAGCAAATGGAGAGCTATATTGGCAAAATCCC
>DGWL01000045.1:1960-11359 GCA_002396125.1 Porphyromonadaceae bacterium UBA4259 | reverse complement strand
CCGCACGCCTCCAGACTGAGTGGATTCGCAACTCGGTTGATGCCGCTAAGGCTACCTACAACTTTGGCGGTTGGTACGTTCACGCATCATGCTTGCTCTTTGGCGGCAAGCAGCGCTTCAACACCGCCGAGGGCGAGTTCACCCAGCCATCGCGCGGCCGCAAGTGGGGCGACCTGGAGCTCGCCGTGCGCTACGACTACCTGAGCCTCAACAACAAGGACATCTACGGTGGTGCCGGTGAAAACTTCACCATTGGTCTGAACTACTATGTGAATAACTCGGTTAAAATTGTTCTCAACTACCAGTACAGCAACAACGACCGCTATGCCAACGGCAAGGGCAAGCTCATTGCTGGCCACGATGCCAGCGGCAACCTCACCAACGACTACACCAAGGTTGTTGACCCCAAGGGCAAAGGCGGCATCAACTATCACATGCTGGGACTCCGCGCTGAGATAAACTTCTAATATTGTGTTTAACCCAAGTAATAGATTATAACAATGAAAACTATAAAGATATTATTCGCAGTAATTCTCGCAGTAGCGATGACAGCCTGCGTGGAAGATAAAGTGTATGAAGGTCCATCGAGCATCGATGGCGTAACCATCGCCCCCGAGGCTCCCACTTCGTTTGACGACATCGTTGTCACAACCCAGGTTTCGGGTTTGCAAGATATCACTAAGGCAGTGCTTCAATACACAGTGAATGGCAAGGTTACCGAGATTGAGATGGCTGGCAATGGCAACACCTACACCGCCACCATTCCTGCTCAGCCCGACGGCACCAAAATTAGTTATGTGGTTATTGTCACCAATGAGGCTGGCTTTACCACAACTTCCAAGGAATTTGAGGTAACCGTTGGCGACAAGCCCAGCGACTACACCAAGCTTGTGCTCAACGAGCTCTTTGGTGCGGCCGACACCGACGAGGGCAAGTACATTGAACTTTACAACAAGGGCAACGACCCCATTAAGCTCAAGGACGTGATAATTCGCAAGGACGAAGGTGATGCATGGACCGGACTGGCCGATGAAGTTATCATGCCTCACAGCTACTTCACCATCGTGGGTGCTAAGGGCACCACACCACGTGGCATTTCTACCGGTTTCTCAGCCAAAAAGAGTGTCCTCATCGAGCTCGTCGCTCCCAATGGCACCGTTGTCGACAAGTTCCAACGCGGTGAGAAAGCCGACGGATGGGGCAACCAGTCACTCACCAACAACAAGAAGACCTGGAGCCGCTGTCCCGATGGCACCGGCAAGTTCATGATTGCCGACGGCACTCTGGGCGCTAAGAACCCCGACACCGGTGAGGAAGATCCAACTGTAGTACAGTAAACTATTTTCCTATATTTTTCCCTCCCGCGAGGAGACTCTCCACTCGAGAGTTGGCAGGCCTTAGCATCCTGCCTGCCAACTCTTTTTCCTCTTTAACAAATCACAAAAAAGCAAACAACTAACAATTCCTATTGAAATACAACAACTAACACTATGGCAAAAGAAGAATTAAAGATTGGCGAAATCTCTAAACCCCGTTTCGAATTCCGCAGTTTTGGCCGTTGCTTCTGCGAGCCCGCCAAGCGCATGGCTCGTCTTAGCGTGCCTGTCCCCGAGAAAGTGTGGGAGCGTCACAGCACCGAAACCTACATCGTGAGCCGCACCAACGACGTCAACAACACCAAGATTCGCAATGGAAAAATGGACATCAAGACCTTTGTTCAGGCAGTTGACGGACTGGAGCAATGGAATCCGTTGATGAAGGGCGAGTTCCCCATCAGCGCACAGGTGCTCAAGGAGGAAGTTTTCCCCGCATTCAAGGTTGACGGTATGCCTAATCTCAACAAGGACGAGTACACCCTTGAAGAGTTCCTGCAAATGATTGACGAGCATCCCGACCTGCAAGCGGTGACCGTTGAGAAAGCCAGATATGGCTACATGGTTAACGACACCATTTGCGAGACCGGCGAAGTATATATCAACGGCGCTATGGTTCGCACTATCAACAGCGAGAGCACCGAGATAGAAGACATCAAGAAGACTATTGCCGACTGCGGCCTTGAGGGTGTTGAGAACATCAACTACCTGCAAGCCATCAAGCGCGTGATAGGCATGATTAACAAACCTCTTGCAAACTAACAACTTATAACTGACAACTCATAACTGATAAATATTATGGCACAAGAGATAGAAAGAAAATTCCTTGTTAAGGGAGATTTCAAGGCCGAGTCGTTCAAGGCCACCCGCATCACTCAAGGCTACCTGAGTTCGGTTCCCGAGCGTACCGTGCGTGTGCGCATTAAGGGCGAAAAGGGCTTTATTACCGTCAAAGGCATTGGTAACGAGAGTGGAGCCAGCCGCTTCGAGTGGGAAAAAGAAATTCCTGCCGAGGATGTGATGGAGCTGCTCAAGATTTGCGAGCCCGGCGTTATCGACAAGACACGCTACCTGGTGAAAGCCGGCGAGCGCACCTTTGAGGTAGATGAATTCTACGGCGACAATGAGGGTCTCACCGTTGCCGAGGTGGAGCTGCCCAGCGAGGATGCCGCCTTTGACCGCCCCGAGTGGCTCGGCGAGGAAGTTACCGGCGACCCCAAGTACTACAACTCCATGCTCATGAAGAACCCCTACAAAAACTGGAAATAACCTAAATTTCAACAACTTGTAAAGGGGTGTCGACCACCCGACGGCACCCCTTTCCTAAAAAAACACACGAGAAGCACAATGGCAGCAGCAGAAACCAATATCACCGCGGCGACGACTATAGCCAAGTTTGACCCACTCGACATGAACAACTACAAGCTCGAGAAACTTCCCAAGATGCAGAAGTCGGGCTTCGAGAAGATACTACAGCGCATAGGCGGCCCACTGGCAATCCTGGCTTTTGTCTTCTTCTATTGGTTTGCCGACATTTCGTTCATCAACAACATCGACACCAACAAGGAGACCACAACACTTGCCGATGGAGCGGTAAAGCGCCACGACGACATGCTCAAGAAGGCCGAGAAAAAAATGAGTGTAGTCATTGCCCCCGACGGCACCGAAACAAAGCACGAACTCAGCCAGGCCGAGCAGGCACAACTCAAGGCCGACACCCACAACCGCTTCTTGCGCATCAACTATGCGATGCTCGCAATCTTTGTGGCTGCCATCATCTTGTGGATAACCGAGGCCATACCCAACTATCTCACCTCACTCATTGTGATAATGATGATTGTGCTCACCGGAGTCACGAGCGACAAGGAGGCCTACGCCCAACTGGGCCACCCGGTGATGTGGCTCAACATCCTGTCGTTTATCCTTGCCAGCATGCTTGTCAAGACCCAGGTAGCCAAGCGTTTCGCCATCTGGTTTGTGCTCAAGTTTGGCAAGAGCACCAACGGCATCATCTTGAGCTTTATTGTAATCAATATTGTGCTCTCGGCTTTCATCTCGGCAACCACCGCCAAGGCAGCAATCCTGCTGCCCATCTTCATGGTGGTGGCGGCCATCTATGGCGCTACCGAGGGCCATCGCAATAACTTCGGCCGCAACCTGGTGCTGCAGAACCTGTTCCAAATCAACCTGGGCGCCAACTCGTTCCTCACCGGGTCGGGCGCCACGCTGCTGGCGGGAGCTCTCATTGGCGGGGCCCTTGGCATTAGTTCGGTGAGCTACCAAGACTGGTTTATGGCGGCTTTCCCCATGAACATTATTCTCATCATGATTGGCTGGCTTGTGGGCTCAAAAATTTTCTTTCCACTCAAGAAAGAGGAGAGAGTGCCACAGATTGATGGCGGCATGGATCGCCTGCGCGACGAGCTGCACAAGCTGGGCAAAATGACCGTTCAAGAATACAAAGCCATCGCCATCTTCCTCACTGTCCTCATCCTCTGGGCCACCGGCGAATATCATGGCATAGGCCAAACGGCCGTCGCCTTCATGGGAGCTGTGGTGGCGCTGCTGCCCAAGGTGGGCATCGTGAAGTGGAACGATGTCGACATTCCCTGGCACCTGTTGCTCTTCTCGGCTGGTGCCTACACTCTGGGAGCGGGTCTTGAAGCCACGGGACTGCCTGGCACCATGATTAACGCGCTGTTCGCTACCGTTGGCATTGGCTCGCACACTCCATTCTGGGTCATCTACCTCATTCTCACAGCCAGCATCCTGTTGTTCTCACTCATCTTCGAGTCAAAAACCATGCTCACGCTCATTTTCGTGCCCATTGCCATTGGTGTGGCGCAGAGCAATGGTTATCCTGTGATGAGCCTAGCTTTCCCTGTGGCGCTGCTCGTGGGACACGTGTATGTGCTTCCGTTCAACAGCAAGCCAGCCGCTTTGCTCTACACAACCAACCAGTACAGCATCAGCGACACCTTCAAGTTTGGTATCACCATGATGTTCATCAGCTGGCTCATGATAATCGTGTGGGGCGACACCGTTCTCAAGTGGTTTGGCTACACCAACGGGGTATTCTTCCAGTAAACCAATGGTTTATAGCAAGAAACAAAATCTCATAACTGATAACTGACAATGATTAACATCAAGCCCAAGATTCACGACAGCAACACGCTGGAATTCAAGGTGGGTTTTGTCCCTCAAGATGGCGTGATTTATAACGACTTCTACATGAACACCTGGATATACATTCCCGAGGTGCTTGATGTAAATCGCCACACCTACAGCAAAGACACCTTCTACCGCGACACCATTTCCCACATGCGGCTCATCACGCCACGCTATCTGCTGAGCGAGCTAATTTACAAGCATTCACTGCCATTCCAGCGCATGAAGCAGGCATGTGAAAATCCTGCCGAGGGGGAATTTGAGACCGAGGTTAAGATGTATTGCTCCATCGTCAAGAGTAGCCTGCGCGATGCCTACGCTCAAATGGCATTGCACAGCAACAGCGACGCCCAGGAGCATCTGGCATGCGACATCGTCGACAATGTTCGTACTGTGCTCGACATGTATCGCTCGCTACGCGACGAGTTATTCCACTCGCCCGGAGGCACAGCGATGGTGGTCTTCTACGATTTTGGCGACGAGTTTATTTCCAACGTTGCCGAGCAGTACATGGGACGCATCGTCAAGTTGCTGCATCCGCACGAGCACCCGGGTAGCTCACAATTGTTGCCATCTATCACTCATCTGCTAGAAAATGAGCACATGTATAGGCAACGCAAAGGTTTCTTGAGTGTCAAGCCCGGCGACTCACCGGGCACCAATCGCAAGTTTGTGTACCGTGCCAGCCAGCTCAAGAAGTACATTGAGAGCAATCTGTATCTTCCCACCCACAAGCGCAGCAACACCGTGTTTCTCGAGCAAGTAGCTTTCAGTGTGGCGGCAGGCATCTCGATGGTGTTTGCCACGGTAGTGTCATTTGCCTTCCAGCAGACCTATGGCAACTTCACTCTCCCCTTCTTCATTGCGCTTGTCATCAGCTACATGTTCAAGGATCGCATCAAGGACCTCATCCGCAACTATTTTGCTCACGGCCTGGGCAGTCGTTTCTATGACTACCGCATCACCTTGCGCGTGAACAATCGCGTGATAGGCCGTGTAAAAGAGGGCTTCGACTTTGTGTCGCCACAGGATGTGTCGCGACACGTTAACGAGAAGCGTGCCCGCAGAAATCCGCTCGTGGTAAATCGCGGAGTCGATGAGCAAGTTATTCAGTACCGCAAGCGTGTCCACCTCAAGCGCAAGGCGGTCGACCAGCTCTCGGCCTACCCCATCAACGGCATTAACAACATTGTGCGTTTCAATCTCTTTGGTTTCATGCGCAAGATGGACAACCCCACTATGCCGCTCTTTGTCAACGACGGCGAGGCCACCGAGCACTTCACTCATGGCGAGAAAACCTACTACCTCAACTTTGTGGTGCAGTGCAAATATGAGGGAATCAGTGAGTATAAACGTTACCGTGTGTGCCTGGGGCGCGATGGTATCAAAGACATAAAAACCATTGATGAAAGATAAAAACAACTATGAAACATTTTCTTCCCATCCTGCTCATCGCCATTGTTGCCGCCATGTGCACATCGTGCAAGAACTCAAGCACTGTCAACATCCTCATCTCTAACCGCAGCAACGGCGACCTGAGCAATGTGCGAGTGGTTGTGCCCATGAGCGAGGTGAAAAAACATCTCGACATCAGCCCTACCGACACCCTTTTCGTGCTCAACGAGAAGAACATGCACGTTGACTTCTCATTCTCACCCGACAGTTCTCAACTCGTCTTCAGTGTGCCTATGATAAAACAATATTCACAAAAAAATTTCTCCATCAATACCTCAAGTAGCAGCCTGAGCGACAATTTGCTGCACTTTCGCACATCGAGCATTATGGTCGAAATAAAGTGAGTTTCCTGTTATTTTGCATCAACCCGTCACTACAAACCTTAACCTATTAACATTAATTATACTGCCATTTGATTTATAACACGCCACTTTATATTATCTTTGCATTGCATTATAATCTCCACACACTAAAAAATCCAGCAAAATGCAAGGATTTTAGGCTTATGAACAATCATTTGACACACACTTCATCATTTCTTATAGCTTTTATTGCAGCCCTAACACTGTGTGTTACAGGCTGCAACACCAATAATCACCATCGGCTTCAATCAAAACTAAAGGACTCCATCTACACCGAGCAGGCAGCGATGGCTATCTACAGCACTAATCCCGAACGGGCATTGGCCATTATCGACTCTGCCGAGGCACGCAGCAACATAGCTCCTTTCACTGCCTCCTTCCTGAGAGCCAGGGTGCTGAGCAAGTCCTACTACGACCAACGTCAAGACTCGGCCTACGTCATCTGCAAGCAATTGCTAGAGCACGACTCGGTGAAGCATTCGCTCAACCGCCAGTTCAACGTGCTTGAGTTGCTGGTAGAAATCTCACGGATGCGTGGCGACGACGAGCAATGCCTACAGTATGCCACACAACTGGCCGGCGTATGCCGCCAGCAAGGCGACGAGGTGAGCGGCTTGCGCACAGATGCCGAAGTGGGCGCAATTCTCACACGCCTGGGACAAGAGCGTGAAGGCTTGGAAAAAATCGACAACGTTATCGCCAAACTCGACAAGCAACTAAAGTTTAGCGCACTCGACGCAGCCATCATTGCCATGAAGCGCAAAATTAACGTCCTCGACGAGACCGGACGGCACGCCCAAGTCATCCCTGTGGCACAGCGCATAATCGACAAGCTCAACGACTACGAGAAGAGAGCACAACTCTATAACGACGGTTCCTACCGCCAGCCACAGCCATCACAGGTGCCCGACTATTGCGCATTCTACCGCGCTCAAGCCTATGCATTCATGGCTTGCGCACATGCCATAACCGGCAACAAGCAGCAAGCCAGGCAATGCGTAAACCTCTTTGAGCAAAATGACTACAGCAAGAGTCTGGACGGACGCAACATGGTGGTTGAGGCATGGTACATGCTAGGGGACTACAGCAAGGTGATGGACTTGTATCGCGACCTGCAGGCCGACAGTTCGCCCGACACCCTCAACAGCGACTATGCCCGTGTGCTCAGGTGCTGCGCGGGCACCGCTTCGGCCCTGGGCGACATCGATGCCAGCAAGAACTTCTGGCACCGCTATACCCATCTCAACCAGCAAATTACCAACCGCCTGCTTGCCAGCAAAGCCCATGACTATGCTGCACGCTACCATACACAGGAGCAGCAACTGCAAATCACTCACAGCCGCCAGCAATTGAGCTACCTGCGCCTGCTCATCGCCGCCGGCATTGTGCTGCTGGGTTTTGCTCTGGGCTTTGCCATCTACTTCTTCAGGCAACGACGCATCATGGCTCAAAAAAACAAGGCTCTCACCAAGCAGATTGCCGAGGCCAATGTCTACAAAACCAAATATGCCAGCGCATTTGAGGCACTGCCGCAACCCGAGCCGCAAAGTGGCACCGCCGCCGAGAGCGATAAAACCGTTAACCTTGCCGCTACCGACGACGACACACACATCTTCGACGTTCTGAGCAAGGTAATCCTCAACGAGAAATTGTATCTCGACCCCACCTTCGGCCGCCAGAGTCTGATGGACCGTTTCGGGCTCAGCAAGGAGAAGGTGGGAGCGGCATTTGCCAAGGGTAGCATGCATGGCTCGCTCACCGCCTTCGTCAACGAGTGTCGCATGGATCATGCCATCAAGCTACTCAACGAACGCGACGACCTTTCCATCAAGCAAATCGCCGAGGAAAGCGGCTACTACAGCGCCAACACCTTTGGCCGCAACTTCAAGGCCAAGTACGCCATCTCACCCACCGACTACCGCAACAGTAAGAACGCCTGAACCACTCAGGCCACCGGTTATTAAAACTGCTGTTCGTCCTTCGAGCAGTAGCCACACTCTTCATCTTGTCTTGAAACAATCTTCCATTTGTCTAAAAGCCACCTGAGTCTCCTTTTTTTCAGTAAATTTGCAGTGGTTAAAGTTTACGCAATGCACATTGCGAAATACCCTATAATCTACAAGGACAATACTGATAAAAATCTAATCCGCAATCTTTCTTTTGTCGGTTATCACACGATGACGTGTGATGACCGTTTTATTTTTTTACCTATGCACCATAGTTTACTGTCCCTCCACAACTCACTAACGACAACTAACAACCGGCAGCTCTCAACCCAAATTTTCTTAAAATTTAGTGAAAACATTTCAAAAACCACATAATTATAAAAAAATGCGCTAACTTTGCAGTTTGAAATAAAAAAACACACCAACACAAGTGCGCGAGACACAAAGGCCGGATAACAATCGCCTTAAATTCTCGTCAGCATGTTTACTTGTTTACTAAAAAAATATGGCACAGAACGAAGACGTTTTCAAGAAAATTGTTTCGCATTGCAAAGAGTATGGTTTCGTGTTCCCTTCGAGCGAAATCTATGACGGACTGGGCGCAGTTTATGACTACGGCCAAAACGGAGTTGAGTTGAAGAATAACATCAAGCGCTACTGGTGGGAAGCCATGACGCGGCTCCACGACAATATTGTGGGCATCGACTCGGCAGTGTTCATGCACCCCACAATTTGGAAAGCCAGTGGACACGTCGACGCATTCAACGACCCTCTCATCGACAATCGCGACAGCAAGAAACGCTATCGTGCCGACGTTCTCATCGAGGACCAGCTGGCAAAATTTGAGGAGAAGATGGACAAGGAAGTGGCTAAAGCCCGCAAGCGCTTTGGAGAGAGCTTCGACGAGGCCATGTTCCGCCAGACTAATCCCCGAGTGCTCGAGAACCAGCACAAATGGGATGAGTTGCATAGCCGCTTTGAGAAGGCAATGAACGACAACAACCTCGACGAACTCAAGCAAATCATCCTCGACTACGAGATAGTCGACCCCATCAGCGGCACCCGCAACTGGACCGACGTGCGCCAGTTCAACCT
>DGWL01000045.1:1746-1908 GCA_002396125.1 Porphyromonadaceae bacterium UBA4259 | reverse complement strand
ACCTCATGTTCAAGACCCAGATGGGTAGCAGTAGCGACAACACCATGGACGTCTACCTGCGCCCCGAGACCGCTCAAGGAATCTTTGTGAACTTCCTCAACGTGCAAAAGACCGGCCGCATGCGTCTGCCTTTCGGCATCGCCCAGATTGGCAAGGCCTTCC
>DGWL01000045.1:0-1627 GCA_002396125.1 Porphyromonadaceae bacterium UBA4259 | reverse complement strand
AGATGCAGTTCTTCGTTCGCCCGGGCGAGGAACTCAAGTGGTTTGAACAATGGAAAGAGAACCGCCTGCGCTGGCACAAGGCACTGGGCCTGGGCGACGAGAAATACCGCTTCCACGACCACGAGAAGCTCGCCCACTATGCCAATGCCGCCACCGACATCGAATTTCAAATGCCATTCGGCTTCAAGGAAGTGGAAGGCATCCACAGTCGCACCAACTTCGACCTCTCGCAACACGAGAAGTACAGCGGCAAGAAGATTCAGTACTTCGATCCTGAGCTCAACGAGAGCTACACGCCCTATGTCATCGAGACCTCTATTGGCGTCGACCGCATGTTCCTCTCGGTGATGTGCTCCAGCTACGAGGAGCAAAAGCTCGAGGGCGGCGACACTCGCGTGGTGTTGCATCTGCCCAAGGCACTGGCACCCGTCAAGTGCGCCATCCTGCCACTAGTGCGCAAGGACGGTATGCCCGAGAAGGCTCATGAAATCATGCAGATGCTCAAGTTTGACTTCACTTGCCGCTACGACGAGAAGGACAGCGTGGGTAAGCGCTACCGCCGCATGGACGCCATTGGCACCCCCTACTGCATCACCGTCGACGGACAAACCGTAGAGGACAACACCGTCACCTTGCGCGACCGCGACACCATGCAGCAGCAGCGCGTCGCCATTAGCGACCTGCCTGCAATCATTGGCGAGGCATGCAGTCTCAACGCCCTGCTCAAGCGCATATGATTGTTGTTGACTGATTAGAATATCGAGCCCAAACTGATAACTGACAACGATAATTGACAACTCCAATGAAACACTTTCCATTCCTCATAATGCTGATGGTGGCTCTGGCGATTACCACCACCTCATGCTTCAAGGACGACGACGTGAGTAGCGATGACGCCGAGTGGCGCGACATCAACGTGGCCTGGTATGAGGGTCAGGCTGCTCTCACCGAGGGCGGAAGCAAGTACTACACAGCCTTCACCGCGCCATGGGACCCCGCTGCCGAGGTACTCATCCACTGGTTTAACGACACCACCCTCACGCGCAACAACCTCAAGCCGCTCTACACATCGCAGGTCGACGTGAAATATCACCTCAGCCTCTACGACGGCACAGCGGTCGACTCGTCCTATCTAAGCACCACACCGGCCGACAGCATCTTCCGCTGCCGCCTCAACACCGGTGTCATTCAGGGCTGGGCTATCGCTATCACCAAGATGCACATTGGCGACAGCTGCCGCGTTATCATTCCCTACAATGTGGGCTATGGTTCCACCAAGGCCGGCGATATCAAGGCCTACTCCACACTGCAGTTCCACATCAAGCTCAAGGGAATTCCGGCCTACGAGAAATAAACAGCCGCAATTCTGCAGAAGATGATATTACTGAAGCAATTCTGCCGAATACGAGACTACGAAAGTAATTCTGCAGAAGATGATATTACGGAAGCGATTCTGCCGAAGGCAGACCTCTGAGTAACCGGGGGTACCGCTTGTGAAGCGAGACGACAGTCGAGCGTAGCACGCGGCACCCCCGGTCGGTGTCATCCCCACCCATGTCGCCGGAGGCGACCCCATTTTCACCCTCATTTGCCCAAAAGGCGCTCAACCTCACCATCACTATAAACC
>DGWL01000040.1 GCA_002396125.1 Porphyromonadaceae bacterium UBA4259 | reverse complement strand
GCTACACCTACGGCCCCATCCTGGGTCTCTTTGCCTATGGCATGATGTGCCGCGCCGGCGTTCGCGACCGCATGGTTCCGCTGGTGTGCATCGCAGCCCCTATCCTTAGTTGGGTAATACAGTGGTGGCTCAAAGAGCAGTTCGACTACACCATTGGTTTTGAGCTACTGCTGCTCAATGCGGCTCTCACCATGCTTGGACTATTCTTACTCAAGAAGAATAAATAATGGCTAAGAATTTAATCAGTAAATACATTTGGATGGTCGACACCATTGAGCACTATGGTTCCATCACACGTGAACGCTTGAGCAAGCTTTGGGAAAAGAGCGACTTTGGCAACGGAAACCCATTGCCTCGACGCACCTTCTTCAGCTACCGCAATGGTATCGCCGACACGCTGGGAATTGATATTGAATTCAACAAGTCGACCTATGAATACTATATAGCCCACGATGGAAGCGAGGCAGCCAGCAAGCGTCAGCAGTGGTTGCTCGACTCCATGTCGATTAGCGGCATGGTGAGCAGCTCGGCCGACCTCTCTAGCCGCATCATCCTCGAGAACGTGCCATCGGCTCGTGAGTTTCTGCCACTTGTGGTTGATGCCATGCGCGACAACAAGTGCCTGCAGTTCAGCTACAAGAGCTACATGCGCGTCAACCGCCAGCAGGGAATAGTGCTTGAGCCCTATTTTGTGAAGATTTTCAAGCAGTTGTGGTACGTTATTGGCTACAATGTGAAAGACAAGATGATAAAAACCTACTCTCTCGACCGCATGAGCGATGTTATCATCCTTGACAAGACATTCATGATGCCGCCTCACTTCAATCCCGAGGAGTTCTTTGCCGAGTGCTATGGCATCACATCGAGCAAGGGCGAGCCCAAGCGCATTGTGCTCAAGGTGGAGCCCACTCAAGCCAAGTATTTCAGGGCATTGCCGTTGCACCCCTCACAGCGTGAGGAGATTCACGACCACTACTCGCTGTTCAGCTACAAGATGTTCAACACCTACGACCTGCGCGAGCGCCTGCTCTCACATGGCAGTCAGGTGCAGGTGCTAGAGCCTCCTGAGCTCAAAGCTCAGATAATTAACGAGTTGCGGGCATCGCTCAATAATTACGATAGCTAAAGATAATAAAAGTCGCAAATGTTAACATTATTTTATATATAAGTGCCTAAAAATTGCCCACATCAAGCATTAACTTTGCGACACCAAGTAATAAAACTAACTAAAACACTTTTTCATCATGAAGATAGGAGACAAAATACCCGAGATTCTGGGACGTGATGCCCAGGGCAACGAAATCAAAGCCAGCGACTTCGCGGGCAAGAAACTCATCATCTATTTCTACCCCAAGGACAACACTCCCGGTTGCACTGCCGAGGCATGCAGCCTGGGCGAGGGCTATGGTAAGTTGCGCAAGGCCGGATTTGAACTGTTGGGAGTGAGCAAGGACAGTGCGGCAAGCCACGAGAAATTTGCAGCCAAGCACAACCTGCCCTTCCCTCTCATTGCCGACGTAGACCTGGAGCTTAACAAGGCTTTCGGGGTGTGGCAAGAGAAGAAAATGGCCGGGCGCACCTACATGGGCACTGTGCGCACAACCTTCATCGTTGATGAGCAAGGTTGCGTGATGCACATCATCAACAAGGTTAACACCAAGGACAGTGCCAACCAAATCCTAAACCTGAATTTATAAACAACTTAAACTTGATATCACAATTATGACTGACCAACTTTTTAACCCCGAGGAGACTCAAGCACATGCCGAGCAACCGGCTCGCATCGCACCCTCACCCGAGAAACTAAAGGCCCTGCAAGTGGCTATGGACAAGATTGACAAGACCTATGGCCGCGGCTCTATCATGAAACTGGGCGATGACAACATCGAGAACGTGGAGGTTATTCCAAGCGGATCGATTGGACTCAACTATGCTCTGGGCGTGGGCGGATATCCAAGAGGTCGCATCATCGAAATTTACGGTCCCGAGTCGAGTGGTAAGACAACCCTGGCTATCCACGCTATTGCCGAGGCTCAGAAGATGGGCGGTATCGCAGCCATCATCGACGCCGAGCATGCATTCGACCGCTTCTACGCCGAGTCGCTGGGAGTTGACGTTAACAACCTGTGGATTTCACAGCCCGACAACGGCGAGCAGGCACTCGAGATTGCCGACCAGCTCATCCGCTCCTCGGCCGTCGACATTGTGGTAATCGACTCGGTTGCCGCACTCACCCCCAAGGCCGAGATTGAAGGCGAGATGGGCGAGAGCAAAATGGGCCTGCAGGCACGACTCATGTCGCAAGCGCTGCGCAAGCTCACAGCCACCATCTCCAAGACCAACACCACCTGCATCTTCATCAACCAGTTGCGCGAGAAACTGGGCGTTCTCTTCGGCAACCCCGAGACCACTACCGGCGGTAATGCCCTCAAGTTCTATGCATCGGTGCGCATCGACATTCGCCGCATTGGTCAGCTCAAAGATGGCGACCAAGTGATTGGCAACCTCACCCGCGTGAAGGTGGTCAAGAACAAGGTGGCTCCACCATTCCGCAAGGCAGAGTTTGAGATTCTCTTTGGCAAGGGTATTTCGAAGATTGGCGAGATTATCGACCTGGGCATCCAGTTTGGCATCATCAACAAGAGTGGAGCATGGCTGTCCTACGAGGGCACCAAGTTCCAGGGCCGCGATAATGCCAAGCAACTCATTGAAGATAATCCCGAGTTGGCCGAGGAACTCGAAGCCAAGATTTTTGAAGCCATGAAGAATGGCACAACCAAGAAGAAGTAGGCAACAACAGTGCCTCTTGCTTGTGCACACCTAGAAAAAGGACCGCTCCCATTTTAACCTGGATGCGGTCCTTTCAATTTAATAAAGATTATAATCAACGCACACTTTTAGCGCACGATTTTAGCTGTTGAGCGGGTGCCGTCGGTGTAGGTGGTAACAGCAATGTTAACACCCTGGAAAGGTGTTGCGCTCTCAACGCCTGCCAGGTTCACATACTTCACGCCTGCAACCTGCTTGCCGGTGTTGACATTATTGATTGCGGTGGGAATGTCGTTAACCTGGAACTTATCCATGCAGAAGTAGGCGGCGGTGTTCATGCCATAGTCTCCACCGTCGGTAGAGTTCAGAGTGAAGTAAACGCTCTCAACCTCGCCCAGACTCGAGAGGTCGAAGAACGTCCAGTCGTTCAGGGCCTGGAGCTCACCATTGGTGTATTCTACCAAATTGATGCTAGTGGTTGTCTCGTTGCCATCGGCGTCAACGCCATGAGCAGTGAGCTCAAAGTAGTCGCCTTCCTCAAAAGCGCGAGCAAAACCGTCGCCATGAGCACAGCCATAGTAAGGCCATGGATGGTTGCAAACATAGACACCAGCAGGACGGAATGTGGTGTTGCCATTCTTGTTGACAAACTTCACCTGATTGGTGGGGTCGGCGCTCCATGAGCCCCAGTAACCCACGAGATAGGGTTGAGCTGGGTCGGCACTCACCGAGCCATCGGCGTTGATGACACAACCGCCACCTGCCATGCAGCCACCATAGTTAGTAGTCCACGAGGCACTTGAACCAGCCTGACCATAGTCGGTCTGGTCGCCACCCAGAGCAGGGCAGAAACCGTCCCAGTACATGCCGCCCCACGACGAACCCTCGCCGCCAATGAGGTGAGAGAGCAGGAACTCGCCGTTCTCGTCGCCAAACTCCATCCAGGTGTAGTCAACATCGTTGTAGCATCCGGTCCAGATGCCCTGCTCGTTATACTCGAGTGATGTGGGGTTCATAGGTTTGTTCAAGTCGAGCGTGATAACATCGGCCATTGTTGCCGAAGCAGTAAGTGCTACTGCTGCAAAAAGTGTAAAAAATTTCTTCATAATAAAAATTGTGGTTTTAGAAAATTGTATAATTGTTAATTTACTTCTCGCCTAGGATAATTTTATAGACAGCTGTGACATCGGCGCTATTGACGGTGCCATCATCGTTTTGGTCGCCATTCACAATTGTGCTGGAATCGTTGCTCAAGATAAACTTGTAGAGCGCGGTAACATCGGCACTGTTGCACACCTGGTCACCGTTAACATCGCCAGGAACTGCCTCAGGGTCGGGCTCGGGCACGGCATCGGGATGCAGGTCGATGGCGCCACACACCTCGGTTGACGTCTCGCCCAGCCAACCGCACTGTTGGAGCATGGCACTATACACCTTCACAAAATCAATCTTCTTCAACTCCACCGAATTGCCATCATCGTCAACAGCCCAGTCTAGCTTGAAACCTTTATTAGATGTCTCATAGGCCGATGGGGCGTTATAGGCATAACCATAAGCCCAATCGGTGCGATTGTCAACATATCCCCAGTCATAGAAATGCTGCACCCAGTATTCCGAGGAGCCAGTTCCCTCGTTAACTGCGTTGCATGGCAACTTGGTGCCCTCAAAGGTCAATGTCTCGCCCTCAGCCCATTGTGGCCAATAGCTTTGCTTATGGAAAGAATTTTTATGCACATAGCCCTCCTGCAGGCTATCTACACTGTTGCAAGTCCAGCGGATGTACTCCACATCGGTTATAGCACCTTGTCCTGGCACAGGAGTCTTGTTCTCGTCGGGCTTGTAATAGGTGATGGAGAAGTGCTTCTGAGTTTTGGGGTTATTATACTCGCTGCCAGCAAGCTCATACCACGGGTCATCGGGAATGCCATTGCCGTTCACGTCGCAACTCACCAGCACGATGCCAGGCTCGCAACTGCCACCCGATGTCGATGACCCTTCGGCCTGGAATGAGTTGCCGAAGACCTGCAAGTCATACTCACCTTCCACATTCACCACTGGGTGGTCGAAGCCAAACACCACATATCCACCAAAAGTCCCCAAACTTATCATACCGGGCTTCACGTTGATGGTGGTGTCGTTGACCATTATAACGCTGCCATCAGGCATCTCCACCTCCTCACTTGTGATGGTGGTAGTTCCACAAATAGCCTGCTCCACTCGTGCCATAACACTCTCGAACGAATCGCCAGGTTCAAACCTTGGTGAGACGTTCACAAACTGCCCTGGTGCGGGCAAGAAATCATAAACCTTTGTGATGTAAGGCTTGTTCTGCGCTTGAAGCATTAGTGTAATAAATGCCAATGAAAAAAGTAATGTACGTCTCATAAATATATGTGTATGTATAATCTATTATTTGTTATTTCTCATTAATGTTATCACCCAGGAACACGAAGTGAGCCGGGATGTCGCCAGTGCGCACATCCCACAGCTTCACTCCCTCAGGGCTGAAACAGTAAAGACGACCGGGTGAGACGTAGTCCTTAGCATCGGTAACATAAATCTCCTTGGTGATAGGGTTGACAGCAACACTGTAGGGCATCGCGATTGCCTGCTCTGTGCCATCGCTGATGAAATGACTCGACACTTGCTCAAGAGTGGACGTGTTGATGAGCGCATAGGAAACCTCGTTGTGCATTGACACATAGCTCCACTGCACGCCTATCACATAGAGCGAGTCGCCATCGAGCCACATGCTGCTCACCTCGGTGTCGAAGGTCTTGAGCAGGCGCTCGTGACGCGTGTCATAGACAAAAAGACGGCTGGGATGGTCATAATAGTCGCCACGCGACGAAATCCACAGGTTGCCATGCCTGTCGGCACGGCAGCACTGCAGGTTGATGTCAATCTCTATCCTCTTCTCCTCGGTGAAGGTGTTGATGTCGATAACCGAGATGGTGTTCTCGTAGTTGGGCACCATGTAGCCGCCCGAGTTGGCGACATAAATCTTGTCGTTGATGATGTCTAGTTCATCGGGCTGGAAACCCACCAGACATCGGTCCACCACCTGAAGGGTTGCGGTATCGACTTTGGCTACATAACCGCGCTGCTCATAGTTTGGGTTGATAACCACTGGACCGGCATAGCTGGTGACGTAAGCATAGCCTTTATAGAACTTGATAAAGCGGCAGTTGGGGATGTTGATTTGCCCTATCTTCTTGACAGTGTTCTTGTCCATCACGTCAATCTTGTCGGAGCAGTTAATCACGGCATAGAGCTTGCTGCCATAGATGCCCAGGTCATTACCCACGTCGCCCATCTCCTTGGGCACATTGGGATTGGCATAGCCAAAGATGTTGCGCGTGTAGCGTCCTGTGCGCATGTTGTAGTAGTCGAGCGTGGCCTTGTTGCTACCCATGTTGGCCTCGTTGAGCAGGTAGAACCCCTGCACCGAGGTGTATTGTGGTGCCGTAATTTCCACCTCCTCGGGAATGAAAATCACCACTTCCTCACGACAGGAGACCGCCGTGAGCATCAGTACAGAGAGCATCAAGTGGGAGAATAATATGTGCAGTTTTATTCTCATATATCAAATTTTAATATCAGCCTATAGTTGCGTCCAGGCATGGGATAGTTTTGAATCACGTCATACTGCTGATTGAAGATGTTGTTGACCTCGGCAGTGACTTTGAGCAACGTCTTGCCCATTTTAAACTGATAGCTGGCGCTCAAGTCGTGGGTGTACCACGGTTGCTCGTGGTTGGCGAGGATGTTGGCACTGTTGTGGTAACGCTCGCCCACATAGATGCAACTGTAGTTCAAGTCAAGATTCTTCCATCCAGCGTGCACTGTAGCACTGCCACTGTGCCAGGGGATGTAGGCAATCTGGCCCTTGTAGGTGCCACCGTCGAGGGTATCGGCAGGGTTGGTATAGTCTTGAGCTTTCTGGTAGGTATAGTTAAGGCCTCCCTCAAGCACGATGTCGTGAGGCAGGCGGAACGCTAGGCGCGCGGTGAAATCTATGCCGCGTATCTTTACCTTGCCTATGTTCATCATCATCCAGCGGTATTGTCCAGTGCCTTTGGGCACTGCTATAATCTTGTCGTTGACAATGTTGTAATAGGCATCGGCACTAAGCTTAACGCCACGGAACCACCCCTGCTCGTAATAGTGCTGATAAAGCACTCCCACATTCCACTGCGTGGCATACTCAGGTCGCAGCCCGGCATTGCCAATGTCGGTGTAATACAGGTCGTTGAAGGTGGGCATACGGAAGATGCGCTTGAAGAATGCTCTGAAATTCAAGTCATGCTCCTGCCACGGCTGATAGCTCATGAACACCGCCGGCGTGAACTTGTTGAGGTGCTTGTTGTGCTTCTCAATCACTACTCCTGCCGAGCGCGAAGAGTAGCGGTCGTTGACATGGGTGTAGAGCACACTTGCCTGAATCTTGAAACCTCGCCATGTGCGGGCGGTAGCCAGTGCGGCAAGCACCGTGTGGCGGGTGGGATAGGCAAAATTCACAAGATTAGAGTTGAGGCTGTTCCACTTGTAGTCAACACTCAAGTTCACGTCCCAGTCGGTCATGATGGTGTATTTGTTGGCACTGGAGAGATATATCTCGTCCTGCCAGAACTTGTTGTCGATATACATCAATGTGGTGTCGGGGTTGAGATAACGCATGTAGTCGCGAGCATACTTGGCGTTGACCATCATCTCATAACGCTCGGTGATGCGCTTCTGCCAGCTGCCTTGAACGAAGAGATTACGGTCCCACTGGCGCTGAGAGTTCTGCCACACGTTATTAATAATTGCGCCAGGAATGCCACGCTCGCTGTCGTAGTAGTAGGCCTTAACATTCCACTTACCATCGGTGATGGCGCCAAATATCGCACCCTCAAGCCTGAGCGAGCTGATGTCGCCATTCTTGCGCACGGCAGTGGTGTCCCAAGCTACTACCCCATCGCTGAACACCTTGCGGTAGCGGAAGTGGTACTGACCCGTGGCATAGGTGTATTCTGCATTTAGCGACATGGTGAGGTTGCGGTTGAAACGGTGCTCCCAGCGCACGCTAGGGTTGGCAAGGCCAAAGGAGCCGGTGCGCATCGTCACATTGAGGTTGTCGTTCTTCTCACCATTAAATTTAGGGCGGCGAGTGCGCAGATAGATGCTACCTGCCGAGCCATAGTCACGCGCCGGCTGGAATATCTCGCTCTTTTGACCATTGTAGAGCGAAATTTCCTCCACATTATCAAGAGAGAAACGCCCCAAGTCGATCTGCCCATTCTGTGCGTTGCCTAACTGAATGCCATCGTAAAACACGCCCATGTGATTAGTACCCATCGAGCGCATATCCACGGTCTTGATACCACCCACACCACCATAGTCCTTGAGCTGCACGCCAGCAAAGTAGCGAATGGCATCGGCCACCGAGTGGCTGTTAAGTCGCTCGAGCTGCTTGCCCTTGAGCATCTGCGAGGGGATGACATTGCCGTAGGGTTTGTTGCCATAGACCACCACATTCTGAAGGTACTGAATGGTGTCGATATCGTTAACAACGGGCAAAGAGGTAGTTTCCTGGGCAGCAATGCCCAAGACACACACAACAAGAGCCAGCAATGTCGCAGCAAGTTGTTTTAACATAACTCTTTTACCCCGTTAGTTAGTTAAATCTATAATGCATAGTGGCAGGTTTTCTGACTCTTCCCATTGCCGCACCGCCTTCCCATCACAGCGAGTGACAGTGGCAAAGCACATGCGCGAGCGCGGCAACTTGATGTAGGGAATCACAGCAGCGTGGTCTGTCCGGGATTTTCACCCGGTTCCCTTTTACCTGTCAGGCACAGTAAAAGTGCCCTGGCAGCACCAAAATGCGATGCAAAGGTAATAAAAAGTTTTTAGTTATTATAAATTAGGATGTTATTTTTTTAACAAGGGCTTGGGAAACAGCCCTAATTGGTAAGTTTTTTATTTATACAAGAACCGCTTTATGCTCATTTTGGGAGTTTTCTCGAAGGGCTCATGCATGAGTTCCACCCCTGCAATCTTGCTATAGCCGGGTAGTGATTTGTTGGCTTCGGCGCGAATGACATCGGGGAGCGTTGCTTGAGTTGACTCGTCGAGCTCATTGTAATTCTCGCAATACACAAGCGCTGTGATTTTTCCCTCTCGGTCCACAACCAGGCACTCATCAACGTGCTCGCACCCGGCCAATACCGCTTCGACCTCTTCGGGATAGATGTTTTGACCCGACGAGTTGAGAATCATCGACTTGATGCGACCGCGAATGAAAATGTTGCCAGCCTCGTCAATTACTCCAAGGTCGCCCGTGCGGAACCAGCCGTCGGCAGTGAAAGCCGCCGCCGTTGCCTCGGGGTTCTTGTAATAACCGGTGGTGAGATTGGCGCCCCGCACCTGAATCTCGCCCGGCGTGTTGTGCGGGTCGTCGCTGTCGATGCGCAAGTCGTGCACCGGCTTGCCACATGAGCCCGGGACGAAGTTGGTCCACCACTCCCATCCCAGTAGCGGGCAAGCTTCGGTCATGCCGTAGCCCACAGTGTAGGGCAGGCGCATCTTTCGGAAGCATTGCTCGGCCTCGGGGTTGAGAGCGGCACCACCCATAATGAAGCAACGCACTTGCCCGCCAAAAACCGAGAGCAAGGTCTTGCGTGCGACACTATAAACCACCCTTTTCATACCTGGAATAGCGAGTAAGAATTTCCTTTTCTCAAGTGCCGGCTTGATTGAATTGGCATACACCTTCTCCATCACCAGCGGCACGGTGACCACCATGTAGGGCTTGATGTCCTGCATTGCCTTGAGCAGGCGCGTGGGCGACGGTGTCTTGCCCAGGAAATAGACGGTGACACCATCAACGTTGGTGTGAATAAACTCAATAGCCAGGCCATACATGTGAGCCAGCGGCAACATCGACACAATGGTCTCGCCCGGCTGATTGGGGAAATTAGTGTTGGCAAAGTGGTCGGTGTCGGAGATTGCATCGTGGGTGAGCATCACGCCCTTGGGGTTACCGGTTGTCCCCGACGTGTAGTTGATGATTGCCAGCTGGTCGCCATTATCGTCAGGATAGGAAATGTCACCTGCCGACATTCCATCGGGATAGCGCTCGGCAAAGGCGTTCTCACGCTGCTGCCAGGCATGTGCCACAGCTTCGTCGCCATGCCACAGCAAGCTGTCGGTTTTAACATCAATAGCAGCCTTGAGCTGAGGCATGTCGCCCGGGTTGAGTTTTGCCCATATTTCGTCGTCGGTAAAAAGAAGAACACTGTCGGAGTGATTGACGAGCGAGCTGATGTTGCTCGGATGGAAGTCGGCAAGCAAAGGCACTGCCACACAACGGTTCACATTAATGCTCCAGAATGCCATGGCCCAGCGCGCCGAGTTTCGAGCGCAAATGGCAATCTTGTCGCCCTTGCTGATGCCAGCTGCAGTCATGAAAAGCCTGAACTGCTCTATGCAGCTTGCCAGGTCGGCATAGGTAAACTCCTCGCCCGCGTAGTCGCACAACGCCTTTTTGTCCCATTGATTGACTACTGTTTCCTCCAGTTTCTTCTGATAATGTTTCATCGTTTTTTTTACCGCTTTTTTAATTGACACCAATAATTTTCATGTATTATAATTGCAAATATACAACATTTATCGCGAAATACCGCAAGCGGTTAATGTTTTATACAAAAAAACTCTGGGATTGTTCCGATCAAGGCCACAACCCCAGAGTTTCAGCTAAAACGGGTTCTCTCGGTTAAGACAAGAACCCGAGTGTTTTTTACTTCAGTTGATCCACAACCTCGGCATCCTTGAGAACTGCCGCACGGTCGAAATCGTCCTTGTTGCCAACAACGAGAGTTTGATACTCACGCAATCCGGTACCGGCGGGGATGAGGTGACCGCAAATCACGTTCTCCTTCATGCCCTCGAGGTAGTCGACCTTGCCGCTGATGGCAGCCTCATTGAGCACCTTGGTAGTCTCCTGGAAGGATGCTGCCGAGATGAAGCTCTTGGTCTGCAGAGCGGCACGGGTGATACCTTGCAGAATCTGCTCGCTGGTAGCGGGAACGGCATCGCGCACCTTAACCTCACGCAGCGCCTTGCGCTTGAGCATCGAGTTGATGTCGCGCAGCTTGCGTGGAGTGATCATTTGACCCTTGTCGATGTCGAGAGCATCGCCACAGTCCACAACAATCTTCTTGCCCCAGATGCGGTCGTTCTCGTCCATAAAGTCGCGCTTGTCAACAATCTGCTGCTCCAGGAAGTTGGTGTCACCCGGATCGATGATGTTAACCTTGCGCATCATCTGGCGCACGATAACCTCAAAGTGCTTGTCGTTGATTTTCACACCCTGCAGGCGGTAAACGTCCTGAACCTCGTTTACGATGTAGTCCTGAACGGCTGTTGGGCCCTTGATGCGCAGGATGTCGGCTGGAGTGACGGCACCGTCACTCAAAGGTGTACCGGCACGCACCGAGTCGTTCTCAAGCACGAGAATCTGCTTCGACATTGGCACAAGATACTTCTTCTCCTCGCCATTCTTGCTGGTGACGATAATCTCGCGGTTACCGCGCTTAATCTTACCGAAGGTGACAACACCGTCGATTTCGCTAACGATAGCGGGGTTGGACGGGTTGCGAGCCTCGAAGAGCTCGGTAACACGTGGCAGACCACCGGTGATATCACCGGCACCACCACTCGAGGCGCGAGGAATCTTAACGAACACCTCACCTGGAGTAATTTCCTCTCCCTCCACCTTCATCAGGTGGGCACCCACTGGCAATGAGTAGGTCTTGATGGGAGCGGCGTCGGGGTTGTCATAGTCCTCGGCTGAGATAAGCTGTGCCTCGGGAATGCGAGTGTGATCCTTCGACTCGATAACAATCATCTCACTCTTGTTGGATGTCTCGTCAACCTCGTTGCGATAGGTAACACCCTCAATGAGGTTCTTGTAGCGCAAGCGACCGCCCACCTCGCTGACGATAACAGCGTTGAATGGGTCCCACTCACAGATTACGTCACCCTTCTTGAGCATGTCGCCGGGCTTGAAGAAGAGCTTCGAGCCATAGACGATGTTGGCGCTAGTGAGCATCATGTTGGTGTGAGGATCAACGATGCGCATCTCGGCCATACGGCCAATCACGATGTCGTGACCATCCTTATCGGCAACAGTGCGGAGCTCGTCAATCTCAAGACGGCCGTCATACTTGGAAGTCATGTTGCTGACGGCAGCAATGTTGCTGGCCACACCACCCACGTGGAAGGTACGAAGAGTAAGCTGAGTACCGGGCTCGCCAATCGACTGAGCGGCAATCACGCCCACAGCCTCGCCCTTTTGAACCAGGCGATGGTTGGCAAGGTTGCGACCGTAACACTTGGCGCAAACGCCATGTTTCGACTCGCAAGTGAGCACCGAACGAATCTCAACCGACTCGATGGGCGAATTGTTGATGCGCTCGGCGGCGGCATCTCCAATCTCCTCACCGGCCTCAACGATAACCTCGCCGGTAGTTGGGTCAATCACGTCATGAACCGAAACACGGCCCACGATGCGCTCGCCCAGAGTAGCTACCACGTCGTCGTTGTTCTTCACCTCGCGGCAAACCAGTCCACGCAATGTTCCACAGTCCTCCTCGTTGATGATAACGTCGTGAGCGACGTCGACAAGGCGACGTGTCAAGTAACCTGCGTCGGCAGTCTTCAAGGCAGTATCGGCAAGACCCTTGCGGGCACCGTGGGTAGAGATAAAGTACTCCAGCACCGACAAGCCCTCCTTGAAGTTGGCGAGAATTGGGTTCTCAATAATCTGGTGTCCACCTTCCACACCACTCTTCTGAGGCTTTGCCATAAGGCCACGCATACCTGAGAGCTGACGAATCTGGTCGCGCGAACCACGCGCACCCGAGTCAAGCATCATGTACACTGAGTTGAAGCCCTGCTTGTCGGCCGAAATCTGCTTCATTAGCGTGTCGGTCAAGCGGCTGTTGACGTGTGTCCAGATATCAATGATTTGGTTATAACGCTCGTTGTTGGTTATGAAGCCCATGTTGTAGTTGTTCATCACCTCTTCAACCTGTGCGTCGCCCTCCTCGATGAGTTGCTTCTTCTCGGGTGGAACGAGCACGTCGTCGAGGTTGAACGACAAGCCTCCCTTGAATGCCATGTAGTAACCCAGGTTCTTGATATCGTCAAGGAACTTGGCACTGCGTGGCACACCGCAGGTGCGGATAACCTTAGTAATAATCTTCTTGAGCGACTTCTTGGAAATCACCTCGTTCACATAGCCCAGCTCGGCAGGAACACAGCTGTTGAAGATGATTCGGCCCACCGATGTGTCCTTAACGATGCGCTTAACGGGGTTACCCTCTTCGTCAACATCGTCGACAAGCACCGAGATGATGGCATTCATCGCCAACTTGCCCTCGTTGAAGGCAATATTAGCCTCCTCAGGACCGTAGAACACGAGTCCCTCGCCCTTGGCTCCCTCACGCAGCTTGGTGATGTAGTACAAGCCAAGCACCATGTCCTGCGATGGAACGGTGATAGGCTCGCCGTTGGCAGGATTAAGGATGTTGTGAGGCATGAGCATGAGCATCTGAGCCTCAACAATAGCCTCGTTGCCCAGTGGCAAGTGCACGGCCATCTGGTCGCCATCGAAGTCGGCATTGAACGGCGTACATGCCAGTGGATGCAACTGGATTGCCTTACCCTCGATGAGCTTGGGCTGGAATGCCTGAATACCGAGGCGGTGCAGAGTTGGGGCACGGTTGAGCAACACAGGATGTCCCTTCATCACGTTCTCAAGGATGTCCCAAACAACGGGTTCCTTGCGGTCGACAATCTTCTTGGCGCTCTTGACAGTCTTGACAATACCGCGCTCAATAAGCTTGCGGATAACGAAAGGCTTGTAAAGCTCGGCGGCCATGTCCTTGGGAATACCACACTCGCCCATCTTGAGCTCAGGTCCAACCACGATTACCGAACGAGCCGAGTAGTCGACACGCTTACCGAGCAGGTTCTGACGGAAGCGGCCTTGCTTACCCTTGAGGCTGTCGCTAAGCGACTTCAAGGGACGATTGGCATCGCTCTTGACAGCGCTTGACTTGCGCGAGTTGTCGAGCAATGAGTCGACAGCCTCTTGCAGCATGCGCTTCTCGTTGCGCAAAATCACCTCGGGAGCCTTAATCTCAATGAGACGCTTGAGGCGGTTGTTGCGGATGATGACGCGACGATACAGGTCGTTCAAGTCGCTGGTGGCAAAGCGTCCACCATCGAGGGGAACGAGAGGTCGCAAGTCGGGTGGAATGACAGGTATCACCTTCAAGATCATCCACTCAGGACGGTTCATGTTCTTGCTTGAACGGAACATCTCCACCACCTGGCGACGCTTGAGGGCGTCGGTCTTGCGTTGCTGCGAAGTCTCGTGGCTTGCGCGGTCGCGCAGCTCGTTTGACAGCTTGTCGAGGTTGAGCTCAGCAAGGAGGTCATAGATAGCCTCGGCACCCATTTTGGCGACAAACTTGTTAGGATCGTTGTCGTCGAGGTTGCGGTTGCCATCGGGCAGCTTCTCCTGGATGGCAAGATACTCTTCCTCGCTGAGCAGGTCATACTTGTGCAGACGTCCCACCTGGTCGCGCTCCTTAGTGCTCTCGGCGATGCCTGGAACAACGTTGAAGCCGCCGGTTTGATCATCAATAACCACGTTACCGGGGTTGATGACGATGTATCGCTCATAGTAGATGACTGAGTCGAGCTTCTTGGTGGGAAGACCCAGCAAGTAGCCAATCTTATTGGGCAGTGAACGGAAATACCAGATGTGTGCCACGGGCACCACGAGCTGGATGTGACCACTACGCTCACGGCGCACCTTCTTCTCGGTAACCTCAACACCGCAACGGTCGCACACGATGTTGCGATAGCGAATGCGCTTGTACTTGCCGCAATGGCACTCATAGTCCTTTACAGGACCGAAAATGCGCTCGCAGAACAAGCCGTCGCGCTCGGGCTTATAGGTGCGGTAGTTGATAGTCTCGGGCTTCAGCACTTCGCCTTTAGAGTTGCCCAGAATGTCGTCGGGGCTGGCGAGACCGATGGTGATGCGCGAGAAGTTACTCTTTATCTTATTGTCTTTCTTAAAAGCCATTATGCGATAATATTATAATGAAGAGAAAAAACGGTTTAAATCTTAATCGAGTGTGACACTTAAGCACAATCCACGCAACTCATGCAAGAGCACGTTGAGAGATTCGGGGATGCCGGGGGTGGGCATAGGATCGCCCTTAACAATTGCCTCGTAGGCACGGCTGCGACCTGTAACGTCATCACTCTTGATGGTGAGGATCTCTTGCAGAACATGGCTGGCGCCGAATGCCTCAAGAGCCCAAACCTCCATCTCACCGAAACGTTGACCACCAAATTGCGCTTTACCGCCAAGTGGTTGCTGAGTGATGAGTGAGTAAGGACCAATGCTGCGCGCGTGCATCTTGTCTTCAACCATGTGACCGAGCTTGAGCATGTAGGTCACACCCACTGTGGCTTGCTGGTCGAAGCGCTCGCCGGTGCCTCCGTCATAGAGCCAGGTCTTGCCCACGCGTGGCAGGCCGGCCTTGTCGGTCCACTCGTTAAGATCATCGAGCGAAGCACCATCAAAGATTGGGGTTGCAAACTTAACGTCGAGTTCACGGCCTGCCCATCCAAGGACAGCCTCGAAAATCTGACCCAAGTTCATGCGCGAAGGCACACCCAGTGGGTTGAGCACGATGTCGACAGGAGTACCGTCGGCAAGGAAAGGCATGTCTTCCTGGCGCACTACGCGCGAAACAATACCCTTGTTACCGTGGCGACCCGCCATCTTATCACCCACGCCAATCTTGCGCTTCTTGGCCACATAAACCTTAGCCATCTGCATGATGCCCGATGGGAGGTCATCGCCAATTGAGATGTCAAACTTCTTGCGGCGCAACTCGGCGTCGATGGCCTTGCTCTTGCGCAGATAGTTCATGACAGTGGCGCGAATCATGTCGTTGGTGTGAGCATCGCTAGTCCACTTGCTCAGGTTCACCGAGTCATAATTGATGTTCTTGAGAACCTCGGCGGTGAACTTGGCGCCCTTGGGAACAACCTCAGTGTCGAGGAAGTCCTTGACGCACTGCGACTGCTTGCCCTCGGTGAGAATGAGGAGCTTCTCCACGAGTTTGCTCTTCACCTCATCAAGACGGGCGTTGTAGTCCTGCTCAAGCTTGTCGAGCACGGGGTCGCCGCCCTTGGTTTTTCTCTTCTTCACGGCACGCGCAAAGAGACGAGTGTTGATAATCACACCCTTGAGCGACGGATTAGCCTTGAGCGACGCGTCCTTCACATCACCGGCCTTGTCGCCGAAGATGGCACGCAGCAGCTTCTCCTCGGGGGTGGGATCGCTCTCACCCTTAGGCGTGATCTTGCCAATGAGGATGTCGCCGGGCTGCACGTGAGCACCCACGCGGATGATACCGCGCTCGTCGAGGTCCTTAGTGGCGTCCTCGCTCACGTTAGGAATATCGCTGGTGAGCTCTTCCATGCCTCGCTTGGTCTCACGCACCTCGAGGGTGTACTCGTCGACGTGTACCGAGGTAAGAATGTCCTCACGCACCATGCGCTCGTTAAGCACGATAGCGTCCTCATAGTTGTAACCCTTCCATGGCATGTAGGCCACCTTGAGGTTGCGTCCCAGAGCGAGCTCGCCGTCGCTGGTCGAGTAGCCCTCGGTGAGGATGTCGCCCTTCTTCACATGCTGACCACGGTCGCACACCGGACGCAAGTCGATGGTAGTGCTCTGGTTGGTCTTGCGGAACTTGGGCAGATGATATTCCTTCACGGGCTCATCGAAGCTCACAAAGGCCTCATCCTCGGTCTGCTCATAGCGGATGCGGATGACATCGGCATCGACATACTCGATGACGCCGGTGCCCTCGGCCTGAATCTGAGTGCGGCTGTCGAAAGCCAGTCGCTCCTCGATTCCGGTGCCCACAATAGGCGACTCACTGCGCAGCAGAGGCACAGCCTGACGCATCATGTTGGCACCCATCAGGGCGCGGTTAGCGTCGTCGTGCTCGAGGAATGGAATCATAGCGGCAGCAATCGACGCAATTTGTTGTGGCGACACGTCCATGAGCGAAATCTGGTCGGGGGCCACCACGGGGAAGTCGGCGTCGAGACGCGCTTTCACACGCGAGCGCTGGAATGTACCGTCCTCGTTAAGCGGTGCGTTACCTTGAGCGATGATATTGTTCTCCTCGCTCTCGGCGGTGAGATAAACAATCTCTTCATTATTGAGATTTACCTTCGAGTTCTCCACCTTGCGGTAGGGAGTCTCAATAAATCCCAGCTTGTTGATCTTTGCATAGATGCAAAGTGATGAAATCAGACCAATGTTAGGACCCTCAGGAGTCTCGATTGGGCACAAGCGGCCGTAGTGGGTGTAGTGCACGTCGCGCACCTCAAATCCCGCACGCTCACGCGAGAGACCGCCAGGACCCAGGGCGCTCATGCGGCGCTTGTGGGTAATCTCGGCCAAGGGGTTGGTTTGGTCCATGAATTGCGACAACGCGTTGGTACCAAAGAATGTGTTGATAACCGACGAAATTGTCTTGGCGTTAATCAGGTCGATAGGAGTGAACACCTCGTTATCGCGCACGTTCATGCGCTCACGAAT
>DGWL01000092.1 GCA_002396125.1 Porphyromonadaceae bacterium UBA4259 | reverse complement strand
TATCTGCTCAATGGTGTAGGCAACTCTAGTCTCAGCCTCTTGAGGCATTTCGGTTACAGTGAATACCGGGTTGAGCTCAACGTTGCTCAAGGTGCCCTTGAGTGTGCCGCCCTTGATGGCGTCCATCAGGACAAATTCCTCAATGTCGCTGGTGTAGTCGACGCGAATCCAGTTGTTTTGACCGTCGGTGAGGAATGCGTGGTTCTCGGTATTCGAAATCTCAACCACAGCGAGATCCTCGGCGATAGTGTATTCTGCACCATTTTCACCACTCTCAATAATCTCGGCAAGAGGAGTAGTAACCACAACAGGCTTGCTGAAGTTGAGAACATAAGCGTGAGCTGTTTGCAGGTCGCCACTGATGGCGTAAACAATGGCCTGATATCCATCCTCGGTCTCAATAACTTGGTAAGCTGTTGTGGCGCTAACGCCTTCTACTGTAGCGGCAAGGTCGTTAACCGAAGGCATAACTTCGCACTCACCCATATCATAGCTTGTCACATTAGTGTCAAAGCCACTGATTGTTGTGCCTTGATATTTAATATCGGTAACATTGGCATAATAAAGAAGCTCCATGTCGTCGATGAATACTTGGTCATTGGCGCTTCCCTTGCCGGGAGTGGCATTGGTCGATACTGTTACAAGGATGGCCTTTGCCTCTGCATTATTGCTTGCATAGCTGGCATAGTTAAATGGAACTACAAGTTCTCTCCAATCGGTAGTGGATATAGATGTGTTCTGTGCTTTAGCAACCATTCTGGCTAAGACTGCGTCTCTATCATCCTGAGTGTATTTTGTTCCACCAAGAATTTTGCTGGAATCTCCAACTTTAGGCTCCGGGTCTTGGTAAAACTCTCCATTGAATATTGCGGCACTTAATGTTGAATAGGGGTATTGGGCATTAGCGCTTCCTTGTGTGAATTTAATCCAAGTCTTGATGGCATCGGGCTTTGCATAAATGGGCATGTAGAATTTATCACCGTAATTGTCGGTAGCGGTCGATGCCTCTTCCATTTGGCTGTGATTCCAGGTGTTGGCAGCAGTCATACTTTGGGCCATAAGCTGACCATTGGTGATTGTGCCATTAGCAACAACACCGAATATTAATTTTGATGCTACAACTGCGCTATAGCCTGTCGCTCCTGATCTCACATCGGTAGACTTTAATAATGTGCTGGTTGCCTGTCCTGCTAGGTCGCCTGTAGCACTCTTGAAACCATGCCAGTAACGAGGCTCAGTAATGTCAGCGTTCGAAGACCATTCTTCAAAGTCGGCATTTGGCATCTGGAAATGCTTGTTGGTGTTGTCAAATTTCACGCTGATAGTTTGCCCCATAATTTCTTGCATGTCAATGTCGATGCCTACGGCAAGATAGTCGGCGGTAAAGCGTGCAAGCATCTTCAAGGGAACTGGTCCAAGTGTAGGGCCAAACCACATTGGAACGCTCTCATCGGTACCATTTTCAATAGTAACGTTTTTGTCTACATAGAGTGCTGTAAGATTGCCACTTGTAACACCCTGGATATCCTCTAAATTGATATTTCCAACAGGCATAGTGTTTTCGCCTGTGAGGATGAAGTTGTTTAACTTCAAGTCATAGTTACCATTGCTATTCTCATTAATGGTTATTTCTACACCGTCTTGTGTAGTGACCTCACCATTAACAGTGACGGTGAGTGTGCCGGTGTAGTTGGTAGCCATCGCTGCAAGCGCAGTGGCTGCGGCAAGCATTGTTGAAAATAATTTTCTCATTGGTTTTGAAATTTTTAATGTTTTTAGTGATTGTAACATTAGCCGAGGCTTAGTTGCCAAGAATGAGTTTGTAAACTGCGGTCACATCGGCCGAGTTAACACTGCCGTCGGCGTTCACGTCGCCCTTAATGCCTGTGCCTTCCTCACGAGTGTTGAACTTCACGTTGATAAACTGGCCCAGCTTTTCGGGGTCGCTCAAGTCAATGTCAATGTCAGCCTTGGCATTAGTGCTGTCAAACTGGGCTGCAAGAACGATGGGTACTTCGCCCAGCATAGGGCCAAACCAGAATGGAACATTGGGATCATCACCACTGGCAATGATAATATTTTGATCGGCAACAACTGTTGTAACACCATTAATGGTGTAACCTTTCATGTTGTCGAGCACGATGTTGCCCACGTTGATTTCGGTTTCAGGGGAAATAAGCTTGAAGTTGTTGATATTCAACTTGTAAGTTCCATCTTCGTTTTGATTAACACTGATGGTGGTCTCTTGAGTTGAGCCCTCTCCGTTAATCGTTACGGTGATTTTGCCGGTGTAGTCGGTTGCCATTGCTGCAAGACTCAGCGTTGCAGCGGCCATAAGTGTAAAAATTTTCTTCATGATTTAAACGTTTAAATTATTATTTGTTTGTGTATTATATTTCAATATAATGCGACCGCTATTACCTGATTTTATAAACTATACCGATGGTGCCATAAATGGGGTAAAGAGTTTGGTCAAGGGTCTTGAACGAACCTTTGAAAAAACCACTAAGGCCCCATGAGAGGTCGGCATAAGCACCAAACTTGCGGGTAAAGAAATAGTCAACTCCCACACCTAACCCCCACTGGCACTTGCGTATGTCGTCTTTAAAGTCGTAGTTGCCGCGTTCTTCGTCGGTATTGCCTAGAAGAACTTTTGGGCCGGTTGGTGTACCCTCGCGAAGATAACCGTCGTAGGCGAATCCGTCGAAATTGCGACTAACCAGATAGGAGAAGTAAGGACCCAACTTTAACCTCCACTTGTTGTTGATATTATAAGTGGCTTGAATGGGCAGTGTAAACATCCATTGCACAGCATGGCTGTCGTTGTGACCTGTGAACATGCCCTCAAGGGTCTGGCCTCCCTGGGTGAACTTCATGTGATAGTTCTTCACCGTGGCATCGATATGCATAGCCTTGTTCTCAAAATGCAGGCCCACAAGCAGACCGAAGTTACGGCCAAGTGGCTTGATAGCATCAGCACCAAAAGATACGTTGGGCTGCAAGATGAATTTGTCAAGCGAGCGAATGGTGGCAGGGATGCCGAGGGGCGCAGTGCCGCCAATTGAGTATCCCAGTCGACCGTATGCCTCCAAGTTGTGGAAGAAGTTCTTGAGGTTCTTCATGTCATCGTAGTCATCACGGTCGGGCTCGTTGGCCAATGATGATAAGGAAATTGCAATTATTAAAAGGGATGTTATAAATCGTTTCATTTTAATAAAATCTTTTTTGAAAACACTACACTCATCAGTCTATTCCATAATTTCACAAGTGAGACGCACCTTGTCGACCTTGAGTTCACTGCCAATGGCACCTTCAAAGGTCGCACCATTGATGCTTGATGAGAACACGATGGTAAAGTTATAGCCGCGACGTGCTAGGATGTCGTAGTCAAACTCCTTGAGGTACTCATATTCAATGTCGAAGTGAACCCACTGACCATTGGTCTTTTTGATGTCCTTGACTCTTGCTATTGCCACAATTTGGCTGCTGGAAAGGACATTGTCGCCATACAACACTACCGAGTTGCCTCGTGAGTCGTGGTTTAGGTAGAGAACCGAGTAAATGTCACCAGCGTCGATGCGGTTAGGATATTCAGTGAATGATTTATCAATAAAAGGACTGCCGGGACTGTATTGGTAGTAACCTTCAAGGCGCAGAGGTTTGTAGTCAAAAGGAACACCAAACTCGGTGGCTTTAAGTGTAGCGGTCATGGCTTTTGCAATGTCAAACTTGCCCAGGAACATGTTGCCTGCGGCAATAGGTTTGCCGTTCATCTTGCCAAGTGAACCGGTAGTTCGTGTGGTGAGCAACACTCCATGTCCTTCATAGCCTTCATTCAGAACGGATGTTGGATATTCTTCGGGCTTTGCTTTACTCATTGATAGCCTGAATCCCTCGTTGCCGCTTGCCCAGTCGTTTCCGAGCGAGCCGTCGGGCAATGTGTTGTGCCAAATATAAAAATTGTGGTACCTTGAATCAAGCTCAAAATGCTCGAAGTTATAGTTTATTTCACTTGTTATATAGTGGCTTACACGGTTGCATTCCACGGTGTAGGTGCGGCTCCACTTGCCGTCTTGCGAGGTAACGGTGTAGGTCACCGGGCCCTGGCTGAAGTCGTGCACCGAGCCGCTGGCTGGAGTGATGGTTGCTCCCTGGGTGATTGTAAACTGTGGCGCCAGCGCGGTGATGTCGGCATCGCCACGCATGGTAAAAGTAATCTTGTCCTCGGTGCTGATAACCTCGATTATGGTGTCGTTGGGAGTATAGAAAGTGCTCTCCACGTCGTCGACATGAAGCCATGCTTTCTCAATGTCGCACTCGGCATTGAGCGGCTCTTCCTTGAAACACGATGTCGACACCGTTGTCAGTGCTGTGACTGCCAGCAATATGGCTATGTTGCGGTTTGAAAAAATCATTCTTTATCTTTGACTGAAAATTCAAAATCGTTTTACTTGGGAAAATAAATTCAAGTTGCAAAGTTAATCATTTTTTTTGAAACTGAGTATATTAATACTATATAAAATAACAATGCTTTAATTTTATGCTGCCCAAAATGAGTTTAATTTGGTTCAAATGCAAAGCATTAAGTATTAATTTGAAAAAAAAGCTTGCTTGAGGGTTGTTATTGAAAATAAAATTGTATATTTGCGGCAATAAAATTCAACACTAACTGATGTATTGACGGTAATTGCCGGCGTTGGCAATGACTTGTTAAGTGAAAGTTGCAAAAATAGATAGATAAAGATAAAATGTTAGATACTATAATAAGACGAATATTTGAAATACGATGGTTTAAATCACTCAAGACCAATATCGTGCCGCGATGGGTGATTTTGCTCATCGACATGTTGCTCGTGGCATGCAGCTATGCTGTGTTTGTTATCTCGAGCCTGCATCATCATGGCGCAACGGGCTCCTTTGTGATAATCAGGAACTTGGCTATTGTTGTTGCTGTTTATGGCCTTATGACTTATTGGTCAAAGAGTTATACTTGTATCATACGCCTCTCGGTAATCGAGGATCTGTATCGCGAGTTTGTGGTGGTGCTGGTGTCGACAATCATCTTGATTGGTTTGAACCTGATGTACTCGGCAATCACGCAAAATGTGCTCTTCAGCTACTGGGGAATAATCTACGTGGGTGTGCTGGCATTTGCCATGCTCACCATTGAGCGCCTGGTAATCAAGCACATGTATGCACGCATCACAGCGGGTGCCACCAAGCGCAAGAAGGTGCTGGTGCTGGGCACTTCGCTCGACTCGCTCATCCTTGCCAATGCTCTCAAGAACGAAATCGACGGCAAGTATGAACCCGTGGGACTGCTGAGCATCAAGGCAGGTAAAGATAAGGATGAGATTAACGGATTCAAGGTGTATAAGTATAGCCCCGAGGAGGTTGCCAACGTGTTTGTGGGAGGTGGCATACATGCCCTCATCTTCGACTCGTCGAGCATAAAACTCATGCGCAACGGCTTTGCCGACACGTTTATCGAGAACAACATCGCACTGCTGGCGATAAATAAAGTGGAGGAGTTTGAACTTGATGACGATAACAGCAGCTCCAACATCTCTACCTATATCAAAGAAGTGCAGATTGAGGACTTGCTGGGGCGTGAGCCTATCGTGCTCAACAACACGCTGGTGCGTTCCCACATCAAGGATGCCGTGGTGCTCATTACCGGTGCCTGTGGCTCAATAGGCAGCGAGATTGTGCGGCAGGTGGCTTCCTACAAGGCGCGTCAAATCATCCTCGTCGATCAGGCCGAGACACCCATGCACGACCTCAGCCTCGAGCTGAAAAAGGATTTCCCGCAGGCCAATGTGGTGCTCTACATGGGCGACGTGCACAACCATGCCCGCATGGAGGATGCATTCAAGCGCTATAAGCCGCAATATGTCTTTCATGCCGCTGCCTACAAGCACGTGCCCATGATGGAGATTAATCCCACCGAGGCTGTGCTCACCAACGTTGATGGAACTAAGAACATCGCCGACCTTGCACTCAAGTATGGCGTGTATAAGTTTGTGATGGTCTCAACCGACAAGGCTGTGAACCCCAGCAACATCATGGGCTGCACCAAGCGCCTTGCCGAGATTTACTGCCAGTCGCTCTTCTTCGACGCGCAAAAGCGTGGCATGAACACTCAGTTCATCACCACGCGCTTTGGCAACGTGCTGGGTAGCAACGGCTCGGTAATCCCGCTCTTCCGCAAGCAGATTGAGAGTGGTGGCCCGGTGACCGTCACCCACCGCGACATCATTCGCTATTTCATGACCATCTCCGAGGCATGCTCGCTCGTGCTGGAGGCCGGTTGCATGGGCCACGGCGGCGAAATCTATATCTTCGACATGGGGCAGCCGGTGCGCATCTACGACTTGGCTACCCGCATGATTTCGCTTGCGGGTCTTCGCCCCAATATCGACATCAAGATTGAGGAGATTGGGTTGCGACCCGGCGAGAAACTCTACGAGGAATTGCTCAACGACAAGGAGAACACGCTCAAGACCGACAACGATAAAATCATGATAGCACAGGTGCGCAAGTATGATTACCACGACGTGTGCATCAACATCGACAGCATTGTGGAATTTGCTCACAGCGGCAACATCCACGAGATGGTCAAGAGCATGAAGATGTTTGTGCCTGAGTACAAGAGTATGCACAGCGAGTATGAGGTCATCGACCGTGAGCTTGAAGAACACAACGACAATCCCACCAACGGCTACTACTTCAATCCCACTCAACCCACCGGAGAGTAGTGCGGCCTCACCCGGCTCTTTATGTGAAAATCATTCAACTCCCTATAAACTATCGACTTCAAGTCCCGGTGTGAGAACTTGAAGTCGATAGTGTATTGGTTAGTGATGAATTGTGTGCTACTTGACAATCACTTTCTTGGAGAATTTGCCATCGGTTATGATGTAGATGCCTGACGGCAGTGAGAGCGAGGTGCGGCCTGTGGTGCGCAATTTCTTCACGAGCTTGGCCTCAAGGTCATAAATCTCAAAACGTTGCGCCACCTTGCTTTCGATAATGAGATAGCCCTTGCTGCAATAGGTGTCCCAGTTCACGGCGTGCTTGTCGTCGACGCTGATGATGCTGGTGGCGGTGGTGTAGTCGGTAATCTCGATGTCGTCGATGTTGAGTCGGGAACCCTCCACTTGTTGCAACTTGAAGCGCACGTCGCCGGCAATGTTGATTGAGCTGGAATTGTATTGTGTGAGTGTGGTGCCGGTTATGTTGAAGTCTTGCACGTCAACCCAGTGCCGGCCGCCGTCGATTGAGTAGGAGAGTGTGACAACGGCATTGCCATCGCTACCGAACCTTGCGGCTTTGAAGCTAACCTTGCTTGCTCCATTCTCCTTGTCCTCGAGCATGGTTATCGAAGAAGTTGAATTCTTGCCGAAACGGCAACTTTGAGTGCCGTTGTACCTGTCGCCCGACTGTCCCCAGATTCCAGCATTGCTGAACTGCCACTTGTAGAGGCTGCCTTGCACTTCCTGGTTCCAGTAGCCGCCACTCTCGCAACCTTCCCAGTCTTCAACCACGCTGGCCTGCTCACCGTCGAGGATTACACCGGTGATTTCCTCGGTGGCACCACTCAGGGTGGGGGTGCTGGCACTGAGCAGTCCCTCAAATTGTCCTGCTTGATTAATGTCGTGGAAACGAACGTAGAATGTCTCGCCATCCTTGTCGATGGTGAGTGCTTGCGACCACTCGTTCTTGTCGAGGCTTATCTCGAAGTTGCCGCTCACGGTGAGCTCAATGTCTTCTTCAACCCACTCGGTGTAGACCTGCGCCTCAAGCACTGGATTGAGTGTGCCCACCATGCCGGTGAGGTGGAACGACTCGGCGGCAGTCTGTAGCGAGATGATGGTAGTGTTGTCGAGCGTGGTTACTTCAATAACGTTGCTGGTGAGATTGCCGCTAGTGAGGCGATAGTAGTACTTGCTGCTTGCTTGCAGACCGCTCACGAGATGTGTTTCATCGGCAGCGTTGACCGTTGTGGGATAGCCGTTAACGGCAGTGATACCGTCGGCTTCGAGCACGGTGAGTGAGTAGATGCTTGAGCCACCCACGTTGGTCCAGTTGGCCTGGAATGAGGTCTGTGTGACCTCGGTGGCTGCTTGAGCTGGTATTCCGCTCACAGCTTGCGCGGTCAGTGGCACGCGTGTGTCAACCTCACTGCTGCCTATGATTAGCGTTGCTGCACAGTTTTGTGCGCTACTTGGGGCAGTGTAAGTGATGGTGAGTGTGGTGCCGGCATTGGCATCGGCAGCGGTGATTGTAGTCTTGTTGATGGAAAAATCCTCGCTGGTTACACTCAGGGTGAGGTCCTCGCTCAAGTCGTTAGCCTCGATGTCGATTGTTACTTGCTTGGTGGCATTGATGGCTACTGCTCCCATGTCGATGACAGTGCCTTGATTTGGTGATGTGAGAACGGGATTGGGAGTTGCACCGGCATTTATAGTCCAGTTTGACCCCATCTTGTTGCCCCATATATACTCGGCAAGCTCAGGATGATCGATAAACGGGTTGCGGTTTTGCTGGCAGACATAGGCGGCATCGTTGCGCTTTGTCTCCTTCTCGCTCACGGGGTCCATGCGGTTCCACTCAAGCAGCATGTTGAGCGCCCAAGTGGAGAACACGGGATAGTTGTTACCGGCGAGCATGTCGCTCGACCAGTTGGCAATTTGGTCGTTGTAGCATGTGGCCATGTAGAAATAGGTGCGCGCGAAGTCTCCCTTGTAGATGTCATCGGGCTCAAACACTATGCCCGAGTATCCGCTGTAGGTGCTGGTGCCTTTTTTGCCTAGGGCATGGGCACCATTGGCGTCGGGCAGACGAGTGCCGTTGGCACACACGCCAAAGGGGTAGTTGCTGCGCTGGTTGTTCACATAGCCATCGGTGGGGTAGAGGTGGAAGATGTCGCTGTATTTCTCGTCCTTGTGGCTTCCCCACCAGCTCTTGGGGAAGGAATGCTCACGGTTTACGCAATCGCCCACCGATGAGTAGTTGCCGCACTTGTCGCTGGCGGTATACTTGGCGGTACTGTACATGTCGAGCAGGTATCCGTCGCTACCGGTATCGGTGGTGCGATAAGTATCCCACAGGTCGTCATAGTCAATCTTGGTGTGGGAATGGATTATGTTATAGAGTGCGGTGAGTAGCGCTTGCTTGGTTTTGTTCTCGGCTGCCGAGTAGTATCCTGTGGGCTCGGCTGCTGTAGCGCTTATTGCCGACAAGGCAATGGCCACAACAAGGGTTGTTGTGAATCTCTTCATGTGTGTGATAAGTTGTTGGTGGTAAAATTATTTGATGACTTTCTTGCCTTTCTTTTCTTCGTCTTTCTCGGCTTCTTTCACCTTGCCGGCGAGCATGCCGCAGGCTGCACTGATGTCCTCGCCACGGCTGCGGCGAATGGTGCAAGTGATGCCCTTGCTGTTGAGGTAGTCGCGGAAGTAGGCCATGCGCTCATCGCTCGAGGTGCGAAGCTTTGCGACACCGGGAATCATGTGATAACGAATCAGGTTGACGCGCACGTGCTCGTTGGGCAGAATCTCGCGCAGTGCCTCGGCGTGCTTGATGTCGTCGTTGAACCACTGCCACATGATGTATTCAACCGAGAGGCGACGCTGGTGGGCGAAGTCATATCTGCCCAGCAATTCCATCACCTCGCGAATGTGGAAGGCGTTCTCGATGGGCATGAGCTGGCCACGCTCGTCCTCAATGGCGTTGTGAACGCTCACAGCGATGTGGACGCTAGTGTTCTCGCACAGGATTTTGAGCGCGTTTTTAACGCCCACGGTCGACACCGTGATGCGCTTGGGGCTCCATGCCAGTCCCCAGGGTTCAGTGAGGATTTCTATCACTTTGAGCACGTTCTCCAGGTTGTCGAGGGGCTCACCCATGCCCATGAACACAACGTTGGTGAGTTCGTGGGTCTGTGGCACACTCAGCACCTGGTTGATGATTTGGTTGGCGGTGAGGTTACCATGGAAACCCTGGCGGCCTGTCATGCAGAAGTAGCAGTTCATGCGGCATCCCTTCTGCGACGAGATACACAGTGTGGCGCGGTCTTCCTCGGGGATGAAAACGCTTTCCACAGCCTTGTCGTCGCCGGCATCAAAGAGATATTTTACAGTGCCGTCTTCGCTGGCTTGGGCGCTTTGCGGTCCATAAAGCCCCACGCAGTACTGCTTGCTCAGCAGTTCTTTGTTGGCTTTGGAGATGTTGCGCATTTCGTCAAAGGTGCTCACGCGCTTGCCGTAAATCCACTCGGCAAGCTGGGTGGCGACAAACTTGGGCATTCCCAGCCCTGCAGTTACTTCGCGCAGTTCATTGAGGTTCATGCCAGCCAGTGGCTTGAGTTTCTTGCTCTTGGTTTCCATATTCTTATTTTCCTATTTTATATATACGATTAGTAAATATCATGCAAAGGTAAGCATAATTTTTGATAAAAGCGTGAACAGGTTCATTTAAAGCCGGGAAAAACAGTAAAATAAGCGCCCTAAACCGGCTAATAGGCATAGGGCGCTTGGCAAATGTGCACTAATTTAAAGGTAATATTCTCTCATGTAATTCTTTAGGGGTCAATCTTGATGTCGTCGTTTTGGTAGGGGACGAGGCGTCCGCGCAGCGAGAGACGTCCGTAGCCCAGGTTGGGGTAGATATCGGCAACCGCTTGGTCGCTGCCGTTGTAAATAGTAATCATCACGCTGGCATTCATGCGCCGGCCCACCATGGTATAGGTGATGGTGGTGTTTCCATTCTTCTCTTCTTTCATCTTGAAGTTTTGGATGCTGCCGTGCAGTGTTACTCCTCCCAAGCCATTCATGCCGGCATCCATGTTGTTGAAAGCAACCTGAAAGATGCCCTTGTCGCCCTGCATGAGCAGGAAATTGGTGTTGTCGTTCAGGCCCAGTTCAAAGAAGCCACGGCCGTTATTCACCTGTGTGGCCTGTAACACGAAGTATTGGTCGCGGGCCGCGCGGGCTGCCTTGAGGTGGAACACCGAGTCAACGATGTCTTTGCCTTTCTTGATGCGTTCTTTGCGCTCTTTCTTGGTCTCGTTGGCAGGAATGGGCGCTGTTTCTTCAATGACATATACATCATCATAGGTTTGGGCACTTGCCATGCCCGGCGCTGCAATCATTACTGTCAATAGCGTGGCGAGGATGAGATTTATCTTTTTCATAAGCTGTTGAGTTTTTGTGATGTTGTTGTGAAATTACACTTATTAAACACACAAACGATGGAAATACTGCATCAAATTGGTGATTTTTTTTTATTTTTGCACAAAAAAAAGTGGAATAATGAATCAAGAGGCAAAATCGACATTCAAGATTTCGTGGCCGGTGAAAGTGCTGCTACTTGTGGCCATGATGTTGCTTGCGCTTTTCACAGTGGCGTTGATTGTGGCATTGGTATTCGGTTTTAACAACACCGGCCAGGCTACACAAACTGTTACCATGGTTCTTCAGAACGTGGTGGTATTCATTGTGCCGGTGATATTGTTGGCTACGAGGGTCAAGCAGGTGGAGGGAAAGCCTGTGGCTGCTACGATGTGGCTGCGGCGAGGACCAAGCTTGCGCAGCTTGGCATTGGTGGTTATTGTCTATTTAGTGGCACTACCGGCGATGAATTATATTGTCGACTGGAATGAGAGCATAAAACTGCCGGCCACCCTGCACGGCCTTGAAGAGCAGTTGCGAGCCATGGAAGACCAGGCGCAGCTAGTAACACAAGCCATGTTAAACACCAACTCTTGGCTCATGATGCTGGTCATGGTGCTGGTGGTGGGTGTGCTCACTGGCATGGGCGAGGAAACATTCTTCCGGGCAGGACTACTTGGCTCCATGAGCGACGGCAAGGTTAACCGTCATGTGGCGGTGTGGACCGTAGCACTGATTTTCAGCGCTTTCCACATGCAGTTCTTTGGCTTCGTGCCACGCATGCTGCTAGGGGCATGGTTTGGCTACTTGATGCTGTGGAGCGGCGAGGTGTGGACACCCATGATTGCGCATGCTCTCAACAACAGCGCTGTTGTGGTGGCAACATTCCTTGCCAATAACCATTGCATCAATAATAACTATCTGGAAACTTTGGGTGTGCCACAGCAAGGCGAGACGCCCTGGCTGGCAATCGCCAGTGCCGTGGCCACTGCGATAGTGATAGGTATATTCATGAGAAACAATAAAAACAATAAATCATGAGAAGATTCTTTTTAATGGCAATAGCGGCTGTGGCTTTCACGGCAAGTGCGCAAGAGGTGATTTGTCACCGTGGTTACTGGGATGCCGAGGGCTCGGCACAAAATTCAATTCGCTCGCTAGTTAAGGCCGATTCGATAGGCGCGTGGGGAAGCGAGTTTGACGTGTGGATGACTGCCGACGGCGTGCTGGTCGTAAACCACGACGAGAGTTTCGGTGGCGTGGTGATTGAAACGTCCAAGTGGAAAGACTTGAAAAACATGCGTCTGGCCAATGGCGAGAAACTGCCCACACTCAAAGATATGCTCAAGTGTGGCAAGAAACTCACTACACGCCTCATTCTGGAACTGAAACCGCATGAGAACAAGATTCATGAGGCCGAGGCGGCACGCAAGGCAGTGAAAATGGTGAGAGAATTAAAACTCACCGACCGAGTTGAGTACATAACCTTCTCTTATCAAGCCGTCAAAGTGTTAAAGACGCTCGTGGCGCCCGATGTTCCTATCTATTACCTCAATGGTGACATGTCGCCCAAGCAGTTGGCGCCGTTGCACATTGCCGGCATTGACTATAGCATAGGCACCATGCGCAACAACCCCGAGTGGATCGACGAGGCACACTCGCTAGGAATGAAAGTTAACGTGTGGACGGTGAACAGTGAGCGCGACATGGATTGGTGCATCAACTACGGCGTCGACTTCATTACCACCAATGCACCCGAGCTCTTGCAACGCAAGTTGAAGAATGGTGGAAAATGAAGGAAAGGTAGAACCTGGAGTGGTAAAAATGATGCTTCATGCTTTCACATTTAGCATTACTTTTCTAAAAAAATGGTAATTGCTTTTAAAAGCCGCAGGTTTTTATTACTTTTGCAAGTTAATTCATAAATATTCATTTTTTATGGGCTTATTCAATTCATTAGAGAAATTAGGCTCTTATTGCACGCTCATGTGGCGAAGCATTGGAATCCCCGACAAGTGGAAGGTGTTCTTCAAGCGCTACATGAACGAGATTTATAAGCTGGGTATCGATTCCATCCCGCTAATCCTCATTGTGTCGCTCTTCATTGGTGCGTTGTGCACGCTGCTCATCAAGCTAAACATCAGCAATCCGTTGCTGCCGCGCTACACTGTGGGATTAACAACACGCGAGATTATCTTGCTCGAGTTCTCGTCGTCGATTTTGTGCCTTATTTTGTCGGGCAAGATAGGCAGTAACATAGCCAGCGAGATAGGCACAATGCGCGTGACCGAGCAAATCGACGCTCTCGACATCATGGGCATCAATAGTGCCAACTTCTTGATTATGCCAAAGATTGCGGGTCTGGTGACAATCATGCCTTTCTTAGTTATTATATGTATGGTGACGAGTCTCTTTGGCGGCTGGCTGATTTGTGTTATTACGCAAATAATTGACACCGATACCTATATTTATGGCATACAGACACTTTTCATTGAGTGGTACGTGTGGTTTGCTTTGATAAAGTCGTTGTTTTTCGCCTTTATCATCTCCAGCATCTCATCGTTCTACGGCTACACCGTGAAAGGCGGCTCAATCGAGGTGGGTCAGGCTAGTACCGACGCCGTGGTGATGAGCAATATCATGATTCTTCTCACCGACGTGCTTCTAACCAAGTTGCTGATGATGTGATGGGAACCAACCAAGATAATCAATATTTAGATTCTTAGCGCTAATATGATAGAAGTAAGAAATGTTGAGAAGTCATTTGACGACGTGGGCGGGCGCCGACAGGTGCTCTTTGGCATAAATGCCAAGTTCTACGACGGCAAGGTTAACTTGATAATAGGCCAGAGTGGCTCGGGTAAGACAGTTCTGGTAAAGAATCTCGTGGGACTTTTCCAGCCCGACAGTGGTGAGATTCTTTACGACGGTCGCGACATAACGCACATGGACGACAAGCAGCGCAAGCAGTTGCGCAAGGAGATTGGCATGCTGTTCCAGGGATCGGCGCTCTTTGATAGCGAGACGGTGCTTGGCAACGTGATGTTCCCCTTGATGATGTTTTCCAAGATGAGCGTGGCCGAGCAGCGAGAGCGGGCACAGTTTTGCATTGATCGTGTTAACCTCACCGGCAGCGAGAACAAGTATCCCAGCGAGTTGAGTGGAGGTATGCAGAAGCGATGTGCCATTGCGCGCGCCATCTCGCTTAACCCCAAGTACTTGTTTTGCGATGAGCCTAATTCGGGTCTTGACCCCAAGACGTCGCTGGTGATTGACGACCTACTCATGGACATTACTCATGAGTTTGGCATTACTACTATCATCAACACTCATGACATGAACTCGGTGATGGGAATAGGCGAGAACATTGTGTTTATCTACAAGGGGCATGTGGGATGGATTGGAAACAAAGATGAGATTTACAATGTCGATAACGAGCATCTCAATAACTTTGTCTATGCCACCGACCTCTTTGCCGACTTGCGCAAGTATCGTCTCGAGCATGGATATAAACCCTCTGTCAGGAAGTGAAAAACATTATTAAAATAATTAATTATTAACCCGTTTTAAATTTTATTCTTATGAAAACAAAATTTTTGCGTTGATGCTGATGCTTGTATCGGTAGTGGCAGTTCAGGCTCAGAGTTTGAAAGGTACTATGTGGGCGGCCGATATGTCGACCAAAGAAGCTCCCAACACTCATCTGGTGATGGGTTTTGAGGACGCTGGAGCGTTCTATATGAGTATCTTGTCGGGCCAGGAAGTTGAAAAAGGCGTCACACTCAATATCACGCTTATTGTGCCGGGTTCCTACACCCAAGAAGGTGACAAACTCACTGTGAAGACCGATAAATCGAAAGCCGAGCTTGACTTTGACCTGGATGTTCCCGGTGTGCCCGAGGCCAATAAGAAAATGATAAAGAGTATGCTACTTTGGGAAGTGGAAAAGCAAAAACCCGAGATTATCAAGGAAATGACCAGCGAGTTGCCAAAGCTGGAGCATGCCACTATCAAGAGCCACACAGCCACCGAGCTCACTCTTGTTGACACGGCTGGCACAGTGCTGAAATTTGGTGCTGTCAGCGACAAGTAAAGAGAAATATCAGCTATCTACCTGAATAAAACAACGCAGGGACCGTGCCTCAGGTGGCGCAGTCCCTGTGTTGTGTTATAAATCAAAGTGATTATTCCACTATTTTGATTGAGAACGCTTGCAATTGTTGCCAGCCGGCCATGTCGGTGAGGCGAACCATGAAATGGTAGTCGCCGGTGTCGATGTCGGTAGGAATGGGAATATCAACCTTGGCGTTGTACTCGGTGCGGCCCGATGGGATGTTATAGCCTTGATTGAATACCCATGGCTTGACCGGTTCCTTGTTGGGGTCCATAGTGCACTCGGTCGACGAGGTGCTGTGCGAGTGGTGGTCAAAGTTGTTGTGCACCTCAATGTTAAACATGCCAAGTTCGGTGTCGTCATAGAACATGTAGTTGAACTTAATCACTTCGCCACGGCGATACTCATGGCAGTTGGTGGGACTGGCTTCAATATCGGCGGTTGAGATGCGTGGATAACTGAGGTCGCGGTTTTTGTCATCGCCACATGCGGTGACTGCCAGCAGAATGAGTGCTGCAAAAATGTATTTTTTCATAATTGTTTAAATAATAGTTGTTCTTTTTGTTGAGTGTGGCTCTATAATGTTATAACGCTAAATGTGACATTTTAGTGCGTCTCATCATGGCCGTCGGGCTCGTCGACACCCTCTTCCATGTCGATTTTACATGAAACGGTCGTTTGCTGCCCAAAGTCGTCGGCGACAGTGAAGTAAAGCATGTACTTGCCCAGTGGTGTGCTGGCCGGGATGTCGATGTGCTCATGAAACTCGGTGTTCTTAACACCCACATACTTGCCTTTGGTGTACATTTCTTTAATCTTGGTTGTCCCTCCCACTTGCTCAATCTCCACTACTATATCATGGATGGTGCCAGGAGCTTGAATGTTGGCCTCGAGATGCATGTCGTGCCCGGGATGGGCATGATGACCATTGTCATGTCCCACCTCAGTGAGGTTGATTGTGGGTTTTGCTATAGTGGGTCCATCGTCGCCACAAGAGTTAAAACTGAAGTTGATTACACACGCTATAGCAAGTATGCCTAGGTATTTTAATGATTTCATTTTAATAGTTTTGTGTTTTAAATAATTAATAGATAAAAGTAGAGCGGGAACTCCCCGGCTCGTTAAGTCGTATTCTTGAAATTTAAAAATCCAGCCCAACCATCAGCGAGAAGTTGCGACCGGGCTCGGGCACGTCGATGAGTCGGTAGTAGCTGGTGTGGTCGTAGTAGCGCTTGTTGAGCAGGTTGTCGGCATGAAACGTTATTTTGAGGACGTAGCGCCCCATGTCAAAGTGCTTGCCTGCCTGAGCGTTGAGGGTCCAGTGTCCGGGAGTGGGTTTCTCGGGTGGCACTATCTCATTTTGGTCGCCCACGACGTGCGCATTCACACTCACGAAGCCATCACCTCGCCACGAGTAGCTGTATTTAACAGTAGCATCGGCGCTCCAAGGAGTGGAGAATGGCAAGGTGAAACCTTTCTTGTCGCCCGACTGCTGGCGTGCGTAGAGGTAGTCTCCCTTAACCTCTGCACTCCAGTGGCGGTTGAACTCATAGTTGACTTGTGCTTCCAGTCCCCACCGCAGCACGCGCGCTTGTGTGTACTGGTAAAGTTGCAAGCCCTCCACATAGGTTGATGTGGGATTGAGGTAAATGTAGTTGGGAAAGTAGTTGATGTAGGGGTCAACCTGCACGGTGAGTGACTTCCCCGACCAGTGAATGCCGGCATCGAGCTGGTAGGACTGCTCGGGATCGAGATGGGCATAGCCTTTCTCGTAGCGAAAAATGTGATAGTTGATGCCATCGGCACCCAGTTCCTTGGGAATGGGTATGCGGAAGCTCTTTCCCACATTGGCCTTGAGCACCCACCCCCCGGTGTTGTAGTTTACACCGGCCGACCATGTGAAACTGTTGAAATTGCGGCGCTGGTCGCCTGAGCGTTCCATGAACACCGAGTCGCCGGGAGACACAGGTGTCTTGTACCAATCGTTGTAGCTATGGATATGAGTACGGCCGTAGTCATATCTCACGCCGGCATTGAAAACCAGTTGGTTGCTCACGGTGAACTTGTCGAGCACAAAGGCTCCGCATTGCAGTGTCTCAAAGTCGGGGATGATAAATCCCCAGCCGCCACGGCGGTTGTGCTGATATTCCACGCTTGCCCCCGAGCTGAGGTTGTGGCGGTCGTTGATGTCCCACGTCACCTTAGCGTTGGCGGTAGCGGTGCTCTTGGTGAAGCGGCGTTCTAGCGAGTCGCCGGGCCGTGGCATGTAGCCGTGAGAAACAGGTTCACTATGCTCTTCGCGCTTGTTGTGCTGGTAGGCCAGGTTGACATCAACTGTTACCACGTCGCCTCGCCACAGCGTGTGACTGAGAACTTTGATGTGGTTGACACTTTGATAGGGTAAATCAATGTCGCGGCGACTTTTGTCGTAGTCAATCTCCGAGAGGCGCACTTCCAGGCCATGGGCGTTGGCAAAGAAACCGCTCTTGGCCCAGTTGCTCGATAGGCGCACATCGGTGTGAAAATCATAGCCGTCGTAGCCAGCCATAACGCTCCAGTCGCGCTCGCGCCCTGCTGTGTTGCGCAAGCGTCGCTCTTTTAGGCGAATGTAGTAGGAGTAGTACTGTATGCTGTCGGTGGGCACCTGAAAGTCGGCATAGTCGATGAGGGTAGCGTTAGCGCGATAGAAAAAATTACCAAAGCGACCGCCTAGTTTCGCCGAGATTCCCAGCTGCTCGTTGTTGGTGCGACCAAAGACTTGCACACTGCCTTGAAACCGTTCGCGTGGCACATGGTTAGAGTATAGGCTCAGTACACCGCCAATGGCATCGGAACCGTAAAGCAATGCGGCCGGTCCCTTTATTACCTCTACGCGGTCGATAGCAAACTGGTCGATTTCCAGCCCGTGGTCGTCGCCCCATTGTTGTCCTTCATGCTTGATGCCGTCCTCAACTACCGCCATGCGGTTAAAACCCAGGCCGCGAATGGTTGGTTTCGATTGTCCGCTGCCAATGTTCATGGCCTTCACGCCCGGCACGCTTTCAAGGGTTTGCATCAAGCTGCCGGCAAAGTTGGTCTCCAGGAATTGGTGACTTATTTGTAGCCCACTCATTGTTGAGCGCAGTTGATAGTTGCGCTTTGAGTTGCCACTCACCGTGATGCTGTCGAGCACCACAGTGCTATCGGCTGCTTGGCACGTGATGAGTGCTGCAGCCAGCAATGTTGATATCATGATTGTGGGTGTTGGTTAAAGTATAAACTATTTCAGGAAAAAAGAAATGTCTTTAACCAAGCTGGAGGTGCGCGTGTGTTATCAATACCGCTGCTCGTGGCAGGCAATGCCTGGCATAGAGTGGCGGAGATTAAGGTTAAACGTGTTTTGTAAGAAACAAATATGGTGATTGCTGCAACTAAGAATTGCAGACTGAGAAAATGGCAGAAGAGACACTGCTGCTCCATCTTCTCTAGATGGGTAGAGAAATGGGTTGCATGAGGCATGTGCTTGACGCACTCAACACACAACTCCTCTTGTCCGGAAATTGGAGCCGTGTCATGGGTGTGGACCATCGTGGCAATAACCATTGGCAGGAACACTGCCAGTAGCAACGAGGCCAGCATCGATATGCGCGTCGATTCTCTCATGCGTGCAAAATTAGAGAAAAAATTAATCTTCCAAAAGGTGTTCTGGCAATTAAAAGATAACTATATAGCCTGTTGGCTGTTCTAAGCTTCGTTGCGCAAGCGTGTGGCAACGATTTCGAGCATCTGGCAGTTTAGTTCGCGGCTGGTATCAACCACATTCCATATTCCGTCTTCGCTCAGCACGCCACAATTCAGGTCTTTGGGCAACTTGCCACTCTCGCTGTCGTTGAAGTCCTGAGTCCACTCGTCACTGCACATGTAGTCGTCGAGTATCTCGATTGAGTCGAGCGACTCGGTGTACAAGTCGAGCGCTTCATTTAGTGCCTTGAGTGCGGCCGTAGCCTTGTTGAGGTGTGCCTCCATGGTCTTTATTCTCTCAATTTGATTCATAGTGCGATGGCAATTTTATAATTGTGTTATACTTTTGTTAACGAAGTCGAGTGAAACAACCACCACCTGCGCCAAGCCGGTAGCGCTTGTGTTAAATCCTGCCATAGCCAACTGTAGCTTGAAATGCTCTCGGGAAGATGCGGCGAGGAAGATTTCTTTCACTTTATTATATAATGTGCTCGGAACAATCACGAGAGGTAACGGCACATAGTGGGTGTTGCCAAGCTCGCGGTCGAACGGTGAGATGGAAATTAACATGTCATCGTTGCTGAGCGTGGTGATGTGGTTTACAAACTCCTTGCCACTGGGTAATATGGTATAGTTGGAGATGTAGCGTTTCATGATGTGACTTTACTTGATGGGAGGATGTGGCACATGGTCGCCGTTGGGATTGGTTATGCGTTCGCGGCTGGGAATTACCGACTTGTTAAGCCCCGGTTTGGGCACGTGCCTGCCGGGCTTGGGGCCATTGGGCGCTTGAGTTGCTGGTATATTGGGGCGAAGTCCCATCGATGGCATTCCTGGAAGCGAATTGTTGCCGGGTGCCGGATTGCCTGCCAGGCCACTGTCGTGTTGCTGTTCTTTCTTGGCTACAGCGGCTTTGGGCCCTGCGATGCGCTGTACGGCAATCATGCTATAGCGCGAAGGGTCAAAATGTGTTCGTAACAAGTAAATACTGTCGAGCAGGGTAACATTGTGAGTGCGGGTGTCACAGCTGATGAAGCCATAGATTCGCTTTACAATGCGTGTGGTGTCGGCTTGTAGCGTGAATGTGGTCCAGCCTGTGCTGCCCAGATTGCGGCTGATGTAGGATGTGGAACCGTCGTTATAGTCAATCGCAAGCATCACGCGCGAGGAACCGCCTATTGCCGCCAGCACCTTTAGGTTGAGAGCATATACATCGCCTTTGCGCGACTCGGCGTCGGGCTTATAGTCCCATGTGATGAGGCCATTGTTTTTCAATGCGCTGGTGAGCATCCATTGAGGTGGCTCTTTCCATAGGTTGGCGCTGTCGCCAGTGGTGGCAAACACCCGCTTCTGGTTCGGCCCTGGCACTCCGTGAGGTGTGCTTGCCGGGCTTGGAGCGCTTGCCAATGAGCCGGGACTGTTGTCGCTATGCTTGATGTTGGCTTCTTTCTCAAGCATCTTAATCGCTTTCTCGCTGACCTCGGAATAAATCTTTAGGTTGTGGGCATACCACACGAGCGACGAGTCATACTTCGCCAAGTCGGCATCATATTTCTTTAGGATTGATTGCTTGAGCGCAAGTTTTGACGAGTCGTCGGGAAATTGCGAAGGCGATTGTTCGATTATGGCTTCGGCCTTGGCAAAGTCGGCAATCACATGCACCATGTCGCTCTCCTTGATGACACCGTCGGGAGCCTTGTCACATCCCATCAGCAATAGGGATGCAACGAGAGCGAATGCGGTGAATATGATTGTCGAAAAACGCATGAGTGAGTAGTAATTTGTCAGTTGTCAGATGTCAAGCTTGCGTTAAGCCATCATCTTGGTTGCTGTCGTTAGTATCTTCTTCTTCGGGCTTCTTCTTGTCGCCAGCCAAGTGCTTGTTGTAGAAGATTATAAGCACTAAAATGCTGGTGGTTAGGCACGCGTCGGCAATGTTGAAGATGGGCTGGAAAAAGAGGAAATGCTCACCGCCAATGCCGGGCATCCACTGGGGCCAGTCCCATTCACAGAGCGGGAAATAGAGCATGTCGACCACCTTGCCGTTGAATAGCGAGGCATAGCCGCCCTCACTGGGAAACAGCTGTGCCACTTGCGGTGCTATGGGATCGTTGAAAATTTGCCCATAGGCAATGCAGTCAATCACGTTACCTATGGCTCCGGCAGTGATAAATGCGATGCATGCAACAAAGCCTTTGGGCAGGTCGGTGCGACGCCTTATCTTCACCAGGTAGTAGATGAAGATAATCGAGAAGATGATGCGAAACCATGTGAGCAAAGTCTTGCTGCCTAGTTCCATGCCAAATGCCATGCCGTTGTTCTCAATGAAGAGAATCTTGAACCACGACGTGACATCAACCTGTTCACCATAGTAGAAATGGGTCTTGACCCAGATTTTTATTACTTGGTCAAGAATGATGGCGACGACAATGATGATTGTTGCCAACCATCCGTTAGATAATCTTTTCATTAGCCGTTATAAAGAGGTGGGCGGTGATGTGGGTTACTTTGCGCTCTTGCGCTGCTGCTCTATCTCTTTGCCTTCAACCGAAAGGGTGGCATGGGGCACTGCTAACAGACGGCCCTTGGGAATGAGCTTGCCGGTAACGCGACACACGCCGTAGGTCTTGTTCTCTATGCGCACGAGAGCAGCCTGCAGCTTCTTGATGAAGTCCTGCTGGCGAGCGGCGCGCTGGCTGGCTTCTTCCTGTTCCTGTGTGTTGGCACCTTCCTCGAGCATGTTGAAGCTGTTTCTCGACTCATCGGCCTGAAGCTTGTCCATCAGTTGGTCATAGCTTTTCTTGGCCACTTCAATCTTTTCGAGAATCAGAGTCTTAAACTCTTGCAATTCCTCGTCGCTATAACGGTTTTTTTCTTGTTCTGTTGCCATAATATTGTGGTTTAAAGAATAATCGGTTAAAAATAAAGTGATTGTTGGCAAGACACACTTGTCTCGCCAACAATTAGAGGATTATCAGGCTTTTTCAACCTTGATGTTAAGTGTCCATCCGTCCATGTCGAGTTCAATGGCATCGTCGCCCTCGACAGGTTCAACGGCAATGCTCACTGCGAGTACCTGGTGGGCGATGTAGTCGCCGTAGTTCTCAACAGCATCTTTGACGCGTTCATCGGGATTGATGGCTACACGCACCTTGTCGGTAATGTCGAAGTTCTTGCTCTTGCGCACGTTTTGAATGCGGTTCACGAGCTCACGGGCCATTCCCTCGCGGCGCAACTCATCGGTTACGGTGATGTCGAGCGCAACGGTAATGTTACCTTCGTTGGCAACAAGCCAGCCCGGGATGTCCTCGCTGATGATTTCCACATCGGCAGTCTCTACTATGGCTTCCTGTTCGCCAACCATGAGCTTGATTGATCCTTCCTGCTCGAGCTTGAGAATGTCGGCTTGAGGCATAGCGGCAATTTGTGCGGCAAGTGCTTTCATTATTTTGCCATATTTCGGGCCTAGCTTCTTGAAGTCGGGTTTGACTTTCTTGACCAGAATGCCCTCGTCGTTACCCACAAACTTGATACCCTTGACGTTCACCTCACTGGTGATAAGGTCACTTACTGCCTCGATTGAAGCACGCTGGGCATCGTCGGCTACGGGAATCATGATTGACGTGAGTGGCTGACGAACCTTCAGGTTCTTCTTGCGGCGCAGGGCAAGCACCATGGAGGTTACCTTTTGAGCAATTGCCATGCGGTGCTCCAGGTCGCTGTCAATCACGCTCTCATCGGCGGTGGGATACATTGCCAAGTGTACCGATGTTGTGCTGCCGGTGAGGTCGCGGTAGAGCATGTCGCTATAGAAGGGCGACACGGGTGCCATGAGACGGGCAATGGTCTCGAGGCACTGATAGAGTGTTTGATAGGCAGCTAGCTTGTCGTCGTTCATCTCACCGCCCCAGAAGCGCTTGCGGTTTAAGCGAACATACCAGTTGCTCAGGTTCTCGCTCACAAACTCGCTGATGGCACGGGTGGCGCGTGTAGGCTCGTAATCGTTGAACTGCT
>DGWL01000048.1 GCA_002396125.1 Porphyromonadaceae bacterium UBA4259 | reverse complement strand
GCTTGGTGGGCCTACAAGAACCGCACCGACATCTTCCACTGGATGCGTGGCGAAGTGGTAATCGACCGCTCCAAGTATCCCATTGTGGGCATCGACGTGTCGAGCCACAACGGTGACATCGACTTCAAGAAGGTGAAAGAACAGGGCTACAGCTTCGTCATCATCAAGGCCAGCGAGGGAGAATACCACCACGACTCGCGATTTGCCCGAAACTATGACAACGCCCGCGCCGCCGGCCTCAAGGTGGGAGCCTACCACTTCTTCCGCAAGAAGACCGACGGTCTCAATCAAGCCAAGAATTTCCTCGAAACCATTGGCTGGCGCAAGCTTGACTTGCCACTGGTGGTAGATGTTGAGGACTGGAGCAACGACCTCCAAATAAAAGACGACCGCACCCAGAAGCATCTCGACGACATGATCGACAACCTGCGCTCGCGAGGCAACAAGGTGATGATCTACACCAACGGCGACGGCTACAAGAAATACATCAAGGACGGGCAAGTCAACATCAACCTGTGGCTGTGCTCCTTCAAGCAGCCCGATGCCATAGCCCACATCCCCCACCAGATGCAGCAGTACAGCCACTGGGGCAGGGTTAAAGGCATGTGGGGCGACGTAGACCTCAACGTCTTTAACGGTAATGAGGCACAATGGGAAAAATGGCTCGAGACAATGTCACCTCTCGACAATCTCGACCCTGAGTTAAACGAAATAAACTTTATTGATGATGAACTTTAAGCACACTCGATGGGCTCTCGTCATGTTAATAATGGCTATGGGCCTAACCCTCAACGCCAAGGTATACACTTGGGACAAATTTGGCATCGCATTTGAGGCGCCCGATGGGGGACGCGTGCCGTTCTCCTTCTTCCAAGACCCTAACTCGGCCGAGGTCGACTGGGACGAGATGGTAATCACCCTGCAGCGCTACATCAAGAACGAGAACACCAACAAGAAGAACCTCAACGAGCGGCTCAAGAGCAGGGCTTTGGGCTACAACATGTATGACACCAAGACCGGCGAGCTAAAGGTGAAAGGATTCAAGTGCTACACCATCGAGGGAACCATGCCCGACGGCACACGCTGCATCATCGCCTATCTCGTGAGCGAGAAGACATCCACAGTTCTCGAGGTGGTGGTCAACTACCTGCTGGGCAACAGGGAAGTGGTTGAGGACATGCTCAAGAGCTTCAGCGAGGGTAATAATCAAAAGCCTAACGAGCGCGAGAAACCCAAACAGAAAATCCAAAAGAAAGAGGATGCCGACAAGCAGGAACAGGAAATAAAGAAAGAGAAGCGACGCAAGAACGAGAAAGTCTACGAGTGCTAGCCACAGTAGCCCGCTCGCAATCACAAGTTAATCCTGTTAAGCAAAAAAGGAAGCGTTGCCGCACCAGTGAGATGCGGCAACGCTCCTATATATTAAGATGTGTTCTAAAAGAACAAGATTTCGTTTAGCGGTTTAGAATTTAAATTTATACCCCAATCCCAAGACGTGAGAGTCGCGGTTGTTGAAGTTATCGTTCTCACGCAGGTCAACAAAGCGGTAATAAATGTCGAAGACGTGGCGCTTGGTAGCCTTGAATTCGCATCCGGCAGTGTAACGCATTTTGTCGAGCCCGTGGGCAAGATACATCTCGACCGAAACATAGGGCTCATAGAAAGCGCGCTTCCTGTCGTAGGATATCTGCAGCCTTGTTCTTGACACGTTCTTCCCCTTTCCTTTTCTGGGTTCAAATCGGTCCTTCTCCCAGTCATAGGTAACATCGGCCACCTCGGGTCGATAGGTGTATTGCCATCGCTCGCGCAGCGAGAACTTGACGTTTTGCACCTTGTAGCTTCCGGTGAGCGAAACATACACCCTGTGCTTCGAGCCCCAAAATGCCCTGCTTTCCTCTTGCTTCTCGTCGTTCCACTCGGCAAGCGAGTAGTCGCGCATAAACTTGTAACCGGCATCTATTTTGAGCCAACTGAGAGGCTTGTAGTCGGCACCGATGGCGATGTTCCAGCGGCTTGGTGCTCCCCATCCCTTGCCGTCGACGACATTATCCCTGAGGCGATACTCAAACTCAACTCCCACATTCCACTTCTTGTTGATTTTCTTCTCAACGGCGGCTGTCATCCACACGCCAAAGTCATTACCGTTCTTGCCGTCGAAGGGTGTTCCCTCGGGTTCCCACTCGGCTCTAGCAGGCAATGCCACAGCGACACCGAGTGCCAGCGCCATGGCCAGTTTCATTATTCTTTTCATTGCAAATCTTGTTTTGATAGTTTAATAGTCTTGTCTACGCTATTGCTGCCGTTATCGGTGCTGCGGTAGTGCACGCGCAGCACAGTCATGTCGCGCAGCATGTCGATGGCCCCCACCTCCACGCGAGTGATGTCGAGGCCTGTGCGCTTGGTGAGGTCGGCGATGAGTTCCTCGCGCTTGTCGGGGGTGATAAGGTCGATTTTGTCATACTGGATGAGCTTCACGCTCTCGGTCTTGAGCCTCCACTCACACACGATAATCGAGAGAATCACCAGCAAATTGGTGATTATGAGTTCGACATAGGGCATGGTAGATGCCAGCGCGTTGACCACCGCCAGCGAGATGATTACAAAGAGATAAGTCATCTCACGCACGGGCATGGTGTCGGTGCGATAGCGCATGATACTGAAGATACCAAAGAGACCTATACCCAGACCAATTCCAGCCTTACCTTTCATGTCCTCAAGCACGAAAATCATGAAAAACACAAGAAAAAAGATGGCTATGCTGATGAGCATGAATGTGAAATAGAAGTCGCGACGCTTGCTCTTGCGGTAGTAGAGCCGGTCAATGATAATCCAGCTCACCACGACGCAAATGATGAAGCGCACCAGCATTCCGCAATACTGCGGTGATATTCCAAAATTGATTAAAAAGTCCATCATAGTCTAAATATTGGAGTTTAGTGTTAATATTCTCGGTTGAATGCAAAGTGTGGAGTTAGAGGCTGTCGCCGGTAATAAGATGGTCGACGTAGCGCAGCTTTTCCTTCAAGCGGTTTTGCTTAACGCCGGGATTGCTCACAGCGGTGCCCATGCAATACTTGCTGAAGCCGTGAGGATGAATGCGTAGCCGGCGCAGCATCGCCAGCAGTGGAGACGGCACGTTGCCGTCGCGCTTAAGCTCGATGATTACCGCCTTATCGAGAGCGCAGTCGCGACCCGAAAAGTAGCTGTGGCATCGCAGACCAGTGTCGATGGTGACACGCTCGGTCATGCCCTTATTGACCAGCGTGATGCGGTCGAACCAATTGCGCAAGGCTGGTTGTAACGAGTCGACGTCCCACCAGCAATGTTTCTCGAGAAACTCCCGTTTCTCATCTCCCTCGATGTTAAACTCGTTGATGGCAATGCGCTTCTTGCGCGTGCGGCGGTGATTGTTCTTGTTCTTGACCTCGAGGAACATAAGCCCCGAGTCAACGTAGTGGCGCACCCTCACCTTCTGCCTACCCAGACATCCGTTGTGGTGCATGATATACATTTCGAGCCGCGGTGTGTCATAGTAGAGTGTGGAATAGCTGCTTGCGCGCTTGCTATCAACTTCCTGCATGAAATACTCATGCCGCGCCATCTCAAGCAATTGCTGCAAACGCGGCAGAGTGGTGACAAACTTGGTATCAACACGATTCATAAGCTTGACGGCGCTCATCTGGTCAAGGCTTATGGGGGTAAAACTATTTATAATCGTGTCCATACCAATTAAGTGTAACATGTGCAAATTACATATTTTCAACGGCAAATTTACTTAAAATAGTATCACTCAAGATATCTTTTCAATAAGTTAGTTAATTATTTCAACCAAAATTAACAGAAATCAATTAAAAAAAGAGGCCGAGACCCTTCCCCGCCCGGTGAGTCCCGACCTTGATGAGCACATTGACCAATGCCGACGCTAGAGGTTGAAACTCCTGAGCGATTTCATGAGTGTCATGATTGAAATCAAGGTGATAATCGACATGAGCGCATAAACTCCAAGCAGAACATAGTCGATGGGCTGAGCTTCCTTGAGGAGCTGCTTGTAGCTGTTGACATCGGTAATTTTGTCGAACGGAATCGAGGCAAGTACCGCAATGGCAAGACCCGAGATGCCGGTAAAGAACGAGAACCCGCCATAGCCGCCATAACCACTAGCAACTATGAGTCCCAGCAAATTGAGAATGAAAGCCACCGCAAAGTAGCCAATGGTGATAAAACCAAACTTCTCATTCTTGATCATGCGCATGAATGACAATACCACAATGCCAATGATTGCGGCACTCATGAGAATTTGACAAATGCCGAGCAAGGGTTTGTTGAACCACCCGCCAAAGTAGGCAAATGAGCCAAAGAAGGTAAACACAGCACCCAGGCCCGAGAGGCCCAGCAGAACATAGAGAATAATCTTAAACACGTTTTGGTCCACACCATGCTTGGCAGGCATGGGTTGCTGCCAAGGTTGCTGGGGCGGTGGCACTTGCTGACCGGGTTGCTGCCACTGTGGTTGCGGAGCTGTGTACTGCGGTGCTTGAGGCTGTGGTTGCGGAGCTGTGTACTGTGGAGCTTGAGGCTGCGGCACGGGCTGTGGTGCCACGGGTTGTGGAGCGGCAGGTGCTGCAGGTGCCTGTGGTGCCACTGGAGCAGCGACCACTGCCGGTTGTGGCTGGACGGGTGGCACTGGAGGTGCCGGTGGCGCGGGTGCAGGTGCGGGTGGCGCGAGTGCCGCCATGAGTTCGGGCACTTCGGCAGCCTTAGCCCATCCCGGCATGCCTTGTGTCCACACTAGCGAGTCGGGCATTAAGCCGTTGCTTAACAGTTGTTCCACGGTGAATGGTCCCAGCCTTTCGGTTCCTTTGGCTAAATAATACTGTGTCATAATAGTTAGTTTTATATTGTTTATCTTATGAAATTAGTTTCAAATTAATTGTTTCTCAATCTACAAAATTAAAGGTTTGAATTAAAACAACAAAATTTTTACCACATTTATTTACAAAGAAAAGTCAGAGTAAAAAAAATTAGTGTTTTTTTAGTTTTTGCTCACAAAAAAATCAATATCTTTGTAGAATTTAATATCAGCACACACATAGATAATAATTATGAACGACATAAAATTCATCTGGAACCGCACTTGGACGTGGATAAGGAATTTGTTCCTGTTCTTTGTGGTGTCGAGCATCCTGGCCGTGATTGCCTTCAAGTGGGTGCCTGTTTACCGCACCCCGTTAATGTACATTCGCTACTACCAGCAATACATTGACGGCAAGACACCCACCATCAAGCACCAGTGGGTCGACATGGATCAAATCAATCACAACATGCCGCTGGCAGCGATGGGTGGTGAGGACACCCACTACTTGGAGCATAGTGGATTTGAGGAGAAAGAAATACTACGCGCCAGGCTCGAAGCCCTTGAGGGCGGACGTGAACGCGGAGCAAGCACCATCTCGCAGCAGACTGCCAAGAATGTGTTCTTGTGGCCCGGGCACAGCTGGATAAGGAAGGGACTGGAGGCCTACTTCACTGTGCTCATTGAGAACATCTGGGGCAAGAAACGCATCATGGAAGTGTATCTCAACTCCATTGAGATGGGCGATGGCATATATGGCGTGCAGGCTTGCGCCAACGAGAATTTCCACAAGAATGCCAGCGAGCTCACCTCCAAGGAATGCGCGCTGATTGCAGCCACGCTACCCAACCCTCTCAAGTATGACTCGGCCAACCCCAGCAAGTACATGCGCAAGCGCCGCGACCGCATCAGCAAGGAGATGCGCTTTGTCGAAGATCCCGATTGGGGAGTTAAGTAATGAATGATGCCCAATAAATTGGCGGGCACGACGATTTTGACAACCAGATTATTGCTAATTGTGCAAAATTGGTTAACTTTGTGGCATGAACTAGAGACTATAATAATTAGAATACACATTAAAACCTATAAAACAATTTAAAGACTACAAAACTATGGATTTTATTTCTCAACGATTGCAAGCGTTATCACCATCGGCCACACTGGCTATGTCGCAAAAGAGTAGCGAGCTCAAGGCTCAGGGCATTGATGTCATCAACCTGAGCGTGGGTGAGCCCGACTTCCACACCCCCGACCACATCAAGGAGGCCGCCAAGAAGGCTGTTGACGACAATTTCTCGTTCTACTCGCCGGTGCCAGGCTACCTTTCGCTGCGCCAGGCTATTAGCGACAAGCTAAAGAATGAGAACGGCGTGGACTATGCTCCCGAGCAGATTGTTGTGGGCAATGGTGCCAAGCAGTCGCTTTGCAACACCGTGTTGTGCCTTGTTAACCATGGCGACGAGGTGATTATCCCCACTCCGGCATGGGTAAGCTATGTGCAAATGGTGAACCTGTGTGGCGGCAAGAGTGTGTTGGTGCCCGCCACTATCGAGCAAGATTTCAAAATCACTGCCGATCAACTCGAGAACGCTATCACCGAGAAGACAAAACTCATAATCCTGTGCTCACCATCCAACCCCAGCGGCAGCATCTACAGCAAGGAAGAGCTGGCGGCTCTGGCAGCAGTGCTGGCACGTCATCCACAGGTGATGATTATTGCCGATGAGATTTATGAGCACATCAACTATGTGGGCCACCACGAGTCGCTCGCACAATTCCCCGAGATTAAAGACCGTGTGGCAATCATCAATGGTGTGTCGAAGGCTTATGCCATGACCGGTTGGCGCATTGGCTACGTTGCCGCCCCATTGTGGCTTGCAAAGGCCGTTAACAAACTCCAGGGACAATACACCAGTGGCGCATCTTCTATCGCTCAAAAGGCTGCCGAGGCTGCCTATCGCGGTCCACAGCAGTGTGTTGAAGACATGCGCGTTGCATTCCAGCGCCGCCGCGACCTCATCACAGGCTTGCTGCAGGAAATTCCCGGCATTGAGCTTAAGGTTCCTCATGGAGCATTCTACGTGTTCCCCAAGGTAGAGGCATTCTTTGGCAAGCGCTGCGGCGACACCGTTATTAACAACGCCGGCGACCTTGCAATCTACTTGCTCGAGAAGGCCCATGTGGCAAGCGTAGCTGGCGATGCCTTCTGCTGCCCCGGCTACTTGCGCATGAGCTACGCCACCAGCGACGAGAACTTGATTGAGGCCGTAGCCCGCATCAAGACCGCTCTGGCAGCACTCAAGTAAAAAAACACCCCTCTCCACCATGAGAAATATCATCACATACATCTTGCTACTGCTTGCCTTTGTAATAACAAGCTGCAAACCCGCAGGCAAGCCCGTCGCCGACCCCAAACCTGGTGTGTATTACTGGCGCACATCGTTGCGGCTCGACCCTGCCGAGCGCGCATTCCTGCAGGAGCACAAGGTGGGCAAGATGTATGTGAGATATTTTGATGTGGTTCTCGATGGCAATGAGCAGCCTGTTCCCAATGCCACGATTTCGTTCCAAGACTCAGTGCCACAAGACATTGAGATAATTCCCACTATCTTCATCGTGAACAACTGCATGAAGCCGGGTATCGACAGCATTGCCCCGCTGCTTGTGCAGCGCGTATTGCAAATGAACGAAACCCACGACATCAACGGCGTGAAAGAACTGCAGATTGACTGCGACTGGACTGCCGGCACTCAGGCCACCTATTTCGCTTTCCTCGCACAAGTGCGCCAGTTGCTGGCCAAGCACGGCATGAGGCTTAGCGCCACCATCAGGCTTCATCAGCTGGCTATGGAAGCTCCGCCGGTCGACTATGGCGTGCTGATGATGTACAACACAGGCGATCTCAAGAATAGCAAGCAACGCAACCCAATCCTCGACAAGCGCGACGTGCAGCCCTATCTAAAGAACCTTGCCGGCTACACGCTTCCGCTGTGCGCCGCCTACCCCAACTTTGGATGGCAGTTGCTCTACACCGGCGACAAGTTTCGTGACATCCTCTACAGCGAGGACCTTAGCGACACAACGCTCTACCGCAAGGTGAGCGAGGGTAAATATCTCGTGGTTAGCAGCATTGACCTGCCCAACTACTTGAGCAGCAACAGCACCTACACTTATTTAAATGCCGGCGACACTGTGATTGTGGTTAAACCCGAGGCCGAAACCCTAGTCGAAGTACATGAAGCACTGAGCCATGAGCGCCCGGGCATCAACGACCAAGTGATAATTTACAGTCTAAATAAAAGCAGTATTAACAATTACACACCTAGCGATTATGAAAAAATTTATCGTCCTTAGCATGCTTGCGATAGCCACGTTGCAGGCATGGGCGTGTGGTGGATGGGTAAGACCCAACTACTACATGTTCAGCGTGTTCAATCGCAACTTGATGGAGAACCCATTCGCCAGCGAGACCAAGCAGTACTGGATTGACTACGTGGGCAACGAGAGCGGTGGCTGGGCCAGCGACGGCTTGAGCAATATCACTCCCGCCGAGTTTAACAATACCAAGAACGAAATAGTTGCTACCGCACGCAAGCGCAGCGACAACGCGACACTCAACTACCTGCGCCTGCTGGTGAAATATCTCAACAACGACGGCTCGCAGTTCAACCGCTGGAATTACCCCACCAAGGCACAGCTGGCACAGCAAAAGGCCGCCGTGGCACAGGTGAAGACTAAGGCCATTGCCTATCGAGGCACGAAATACCGCAACCAGTATGCCCTGCTCGTCATGCGTTGCAACATGACAGACGGCAATCATCAGGCCAATATCACCTACTGGAAGAACACCGCCAGCAAGCTAAAGGAGAGCGTTTACAAGCGCTGGATGAAAGACATCTATGCCGGCGCGCTTTTTAACACCGGCAAGAAGGACGAGGCATGCAAAATCTACGCCGAGCTTGGCGACATGACAAGCATCAAATACTGCGTGCGCAAAAAGCGCAACCTCAAGGGCATCAAGGAAGAATATGCCGCCGACCCCAACTCCCCCACCCTCGTGTTCCTGGTACAGGACTTCGTCAACAACACCCAGGAGACACTCGACAATGGCAGCAACCCCGAGGTGATGAGATATGTCGAGGCCACCGGCATCTATCAAAACGAGATTGACGGCTTCATCGACTTTGCCGGCCAAGTGCTGAACGAGGGCAAAACCCAGTCACCATCTATGTGGGAAGCCGCACGCGGATGGATTAACTACATGACCGGCAATCAGGACGTTGCCATCGAGCAACTCACCCGTGCCAAGAGCCTTGCAGGCACACAGCGCATGAAAGACAACGCCCGTGCCTGCCTCATGCTGGCATCAATCAAGAACGCGCAGCCCACCACCGAGTTCTTCAACTACATGCTGGGCGAGTATCGCTGGCTCGACCAAGTAGCCGGAATTGATAAAAACAACCTTTATGCCACCGACCCACACTACGGCGACGTGTTTGAGCGTGTCACCTACGACGCACTGGTTCCACAGCTCAACGCCTGGGGAATGCGCAACACTGCCATCGCCGTCCTGGGAATGGCACAAAAGCGCTCGGGCAACATGGGCGAGTATAATTTTGAAATCGATAGCCTCAGCTCAAGCGAGCTCGACGCCTATAACCACTACCTCTCCTTGAGCGAAGAGCACAACGCGTTTGAGAAATGGGTCACCGGCGAGAACAAGATGGATGCCACTCAGTTCAACGACCTCATGGGCACCAAGCTGCTGCGTGAAGGCGAGTTCAATGCCGCCATCAACTATCTTGAGAAAGTGCCGTTGAGCTACATCTCGGAGCAAGGCATCAGCTACTACATGGCTCGCAAGGACTACAACCAGGAGATTTGGCTCAAGCGCCAGTTCCTGAGTTTCCTCAGGGAAGAGAAAACCCAAGTGAAGAGCAATGCCAAGTTGCAATACTGCCGCGACATGGTTGCCCTCGACGAGCGCCTTGCCAAGGCCGAGGGCGAAGACAAGTTCAACCTGCTCTACAAGAAGGCTTGCCTGCTTTATCAAGCCAGCTACAAGGGCGACTGCTGGTACCTGTCGCACTATAGCCAGGGTGTTTATGACGTGCAAAAGAGCAATGAGGCCGACTTCATCAACAATTCGCGCCAACTGTTGCACATGATAGAACGCAACACGGGCAATGCCCAACTTGCATTCAAGTGCATGTTTGCCCAGACGTTTATCATGGGTGAAACCGGCGGCTACTGCGTGCAGAACGAGTATGACTGGCAATCCAAGTCCTACGTCTACTCGCTCGACACTTCCATGCCTCACTACCGCGCCATGACTCGCATGGTTGAATACATGAGCTCCAATCCCAGCATCGATGCGCCCTACTACAGCAAGTGCGACATCGTCAAGCAGTTCAACAAGCTCAGGTAATAACCACTCCACAAGTCGAAGACTTGGCTGTGAGGCCGCACAAGCTGAAAAAACAAAAATTATAGAGAACAAATAATTTGTTGTATTTGTAGCACTTTGTTGTTTGATAGGAAACACAAGGGAGGCTGCACAAGTTTTCACTATCTTTACACAAAATAAAAATTATTTCCAAGCTACTATCGACTCATGAAAATTCAATATGCCAGCGACCTGCATTTGGAATTTGACAGTAACACAAAGTTCCTGAAGGAGCATCCGCTCGAGGTTGTGGGCGATGTGCTGGTGCTTGCCGGCGACATCCTTATCTTTGGCGAGCGACTCATGCAGGAACACCCGTTTTGGGACTGGTGCAGCGACCACTATAGCCACACCTTGATTGTGCCCGGAAACCATGAGTATTATAACCGGGTGAGCATGCTGCCCACGCTCAATCACTTCGCCTACCCACTGCGACGCAATGTCACCTACCTTAACAACCGCAGCGTGGTGCTGGGAGATACCGAACTATTTTTCACCACACTGTGGACACGCGTGAGCGATGAGCAATTGGCAGGAGTGCAAGTATCGATGAGCGACTGCCACCGCATTGCCTATGACAAGAACCTGATGCTTGCCACCGACTATGCCCGGGCTCACGACAAGTGCATCACTTGGCTTAAAGACGCGCTGGCACGGTCGACCGCGCCCCACAAAGTGATAGTCACCCATCACTGCCCCATTGTGGCCGAGGACCCACGTTACGGCGACAATGGGCTGTCGAGCGCATTTGTGATTGATCTTGAGGAGTTTATCACTTCCAGTGGTGTCGACTACTGGATTTTTGGCCACACCCACTGGAACGCCATGCGCGGCACTCGACTGGGCGTCACCACCCTGCTCACCAACCAGATGGGCTACCTCACCCAAGGCGGAGAGGAAGGCTTCGAGCATGACGCCGTGGTGGAAATCTAGACTAGCAGCAAGCAGTCATTGTTGCCGCAAAAGAAAAAAACTCACACAGTGCTATAAATTTTAAAATCTATTGCTTACCTTTGCAATAGTTTTAATAAATTGCAATATTATGCGTCAATACTGGATTAATTTCAACGGAAAGCAAGAAGGTCCCATGACCATGGAGCAGATGGCTCAAATGGGAGTGGACGAGACTGCCTACGTGTGGCACAGCGGGCTCCCCGACTGGGTGAAGATTACCAAGGTGCCCGAACTCAATGAGATGCTGCACAATGGCATTGCAGCCACCAGTGAGCAACCTGAGCAAGACACTGCTCAACCTGCCACACAACAAGATACGGCCCAGGCAGAAACAACTAAAAGGCAGGAAGATACCACTCCGCCACTGCCGGCAGCACAGCAGGCTCCTCCCGCTATACCATCGCCACAGCCCCGACAGCAAGCCATGGAAGAGAAAATGCCCGAGTGTCCGCCCACCAATCTGGTGTGGGCAATCATTGCCACGCTCGTGTGCTGCACGCCGGCCGGCATTGTGGGCATCGTCTTTGCCTATCTCACCAAGAAGCATTACCGCCAGGGCGATTACGAGCGTGCCAAGAAGATGAGCGACCGTGGAGCATGGGCCATCATCGCCTCAATCATCATAGGACTCATCACCGCGCCGCTCTCATGCGCGTCGCAGCTTGCTCAACTGCAGTAACCACGCCAGCCATTTCCTGTCATGAGCCGAAAGCGCATTGTCACCCTTGCTGTGATTGTGGTGCTCATTGTCGCAGCCGTGGTCTACTTTGTCGTTGATCCCTCGAGCAGCCGCTGGATGCCGCGATGCATATTCTTGTCACTCACGGGTTTCAAGTGCCCCGGCTGTGGCAGTCAGCGAGTGATTCATGCCCTGCTTCACGGCGATGTGGCTCTTGCAGCCCACTACAACGCTTTCCTGCTAGGCGCGATTCCAGTGATTGGCCTCTACTTGATAAATGACTACACGCCGCTACGCAGCAGGCGCCTCGACCACGTTCTCAAGCACCCTGCCACAATCGCCACACTGGTGGCGCTAATGCTTGCCTGGTGGGTGCTGCGCAACGTTTATGAATTATAAGTTTTCAGTTATCAGTTTTCAGTTATCAGTTTTCAGTTTTTTGTTAAGAGAGTTTTGGTTCGTTTGCTAAATAGAATTTAAAAACATGCTATTCTCAATAATTACAGTAACCTATAATGCAGCCGGAGTGCTGCCCCCCACTCTCAAGAGCGTGAACGAACAGTCGTTTCGCGACTTTGAATATTTAGTAATCGACGGAGCCTCGACCGACTCCACCCTGCAACTGGTGGAAGATGCGGCAATCACTGGAACTGTGGTGTGGAGCGAACCCGACAAAGGTTTGTATGACGCGATGAACAAGGCCATCGACCGTGCCAAGGGCGAGTATCTCATCTTTCTTAACGCCGGCGACAGCTTCGTCAGTGCCGAGACTCTTGCGTTTCTTGCGCGCTGTGCCCAGGACGCGCCCCACGTTATCTACGGCCAGACCCAACTTGTTGATGCCGAACGCAACGTGGTGGGAATGCGCCACCTCACCGCACCCAAGCATCTCGACTGGCAAAGCTTCAAGGACGGCATGCTCGTGTGTCACCAGGCATTCATCGCCCGCCGTGAACTGTGCCCCCACTACGACCTGCAATACCGCTTCAGCGCCGACTTTGATTGGTGCATTCGCGTGTTGCGCAATAGCGACCGGTGTGCCTACGCCGGCGACCGCCCCATCATCAGCTTTCTCAACGACGGCGGCCTCACCACTAAGAACCACAAGCGCTCGCTGCGCGAGCGTTACCGCATCATGTGCCACTACTATGGCACCGCAGCCACCACCGTGCGGCACCTGCGCTTTGCCCTGCGCCATCTTGCCCGCAAGTTAAAATGAGGTTGATTTTTAATGAGAATTATTGCCTGGCGAGTGAAACTGAAGCATGCTTGAATTATAGAGCCGGAGCCTATTTTACACAAAAAAAGGCGTAAAATCACAAAAAAATTTGCCAGTAATAAAAAAAGTAGTACCTTTGCAGCCGGGTAAGTCCTACACGGCCAGCTCCCTGCCAATCCCCCAGGTCTTGACCGAAGCAAGGGTAACAGGTTGTAGCGGCGCGATGTAGTCTTCTTACCCTTTTTTTGTATCTATACTCCAAGTAGCCTAAGAGGAATGTGCTTAGCACCCACAAGACACTTCTCCCCCTTTTTTGACCATTGACAAAAAATTCTTATCTTTGTCAATTCATTATAATCAGTGAGCAAGTTAACAACTTGCCAAACTCAAGTCACATCACTATTGTTATGGCAAAAAAGACCGCTAAAACCACCTACTTCTGCAAAAATTGCGGTGCCGAGTCGCCCAAATGGATTGGAAAATGCCCGGCATGCGGCGAGTGGAACACCTACATCGAGGAGCCTGTTGTGCCCAAGTCGAGCCGAGGCACACTGTTCGGCAGCGATGAGAGTGGACACCGCAAGAGCGCTGTGCCGGTGAAAATCAACGACATCAAGGCCGAGCAACTGCCACGCATCAAGCTACCAAGCGGAGAGCTCAACCGCGTGCTCGGCGGTGGACTGGTGCCGGGTTCTATCGTTCTCATAGGTGGCGAACCGGGCATTGGCAAGAGCACACTGGTGCTGCAGAACGTGCTGCGCATTCGCTCGCGCAAGGTGCTCTATGTGAGCGGCGAGGAAAGCCCGCAGCAACTGCGCATGCGAGCCGACCGCATCGCCGGCAGTGACCAGGACTGCGAGTGCTACATCGTGTGTGAGACATCGCTTGCGAGCATCTTTGCCAGCATTAAGGAGAGCGACCCCGACTTGGTGATTATCGACTCCATCCAGACCATCGCCAGCGACGAACTCGACAGCGCGGCAGGCTCGGTGAGCCAGGTGCGCGAGTGCGCCGCCGCCTTCCTGCGCTATGCCAAGACGAGCAGCGTGCCGGTCATCCTCATCGGCCACATCAACAAGGAAGGCACCATCGCCGGCCCCAAGGTACTGGAGCACATAGTGGATGCCGTGCTGCAGTTTGAGGGCGACAGTCACTACATGTACCGCATCCTGCGCTCCATCAAGAACCGCTTTGGTTCCACGAGCGAAATGGGCATTTACGAAATGCGCGAGACTGGCCTGCGCGAGGTCACCAACCCCAGCGAGATGCTGCTCTCGGGAATGGATCAGGAGCTATCGGGCACGGCCATTGGCGTCACCATCGATGGCGCACGTCCTTTCCTCATCGAGGTGCAGGCACTGGTGAGCACCGCGGCCTACGGCACTGCTCAGCGCTCGGTCACAGGATTTGACCAGCGACGCATGAACATGCTCCTGGCTGTGCTCGAGAAGCGTGTGGGCTTCAAGCTGGCTCAAAAAGATGTGTTCCTCAACATCGCCGGCGGGCTCAAGGTGAACGACCCGGCGCTCGACCTGGCGGTCATCTGCGCAATCCTGTCGTCAAACGTCGACATCGCCCTCCAGCAGGGAGTGTGCTTCACTGGTGAGGTTGGCTTGAGCGGTGAGCTGCGCCAGGTTACACGCATCGAGCAGCGCATAGCCGAGGCCGAGAAACTGGGATTCAACACCATCATCATCCCCCGCAACAACCTCAAGGGCATCGCCACCGGCGGCATGAAAATCAAGATAGTGGAAGCCTCCAAGGTCGAAGAAGCCTTCCAGTATCTCTTCGGATAAAATTAATTTCAACATAATTATAATTCAAGAGCCACAACATCCAGCAGTTGCGGCTCTTGAAAAATATAGAGGAAAACGTATTCTGAGTCTTACATGTCATTCACGACATTTGGCTTGCGCCCATAGTGGTCACTCTTATCTGCCAACAACCACTTTCTTGCCGTTGTGAATGTAGATGCCAGGCGTTGGGTTGGTCACCGGTTGTCCAAGGAGATTGTAATAGACACCATCTTGACTGTCGATGCCCACCTTGCCTATTGCTGTTGGCATTCCATTCTCATCAACATATTCAGTTGAAGAAATGGGATAAATCTCATAATACTCGCTTATCTCTCCATCCTGCACCGGAATGGGAGGATAGACGGGTGATACACTAAGAATTGCTGCTCCGCCAGTGCGAGGTTTCAAGGCTTTGACAATCGCTACCAGGTCATACATATAGCCATTCTTGAATTCCACTCCATCATACATGCTCATGTCGGCCTTGACTGCACCCTTCAGGTCCTCGGTGTTATGGCCATTCTGATTCTTTATCACGTGGAAAACACCATCATTATAAACCGCCCAGCGTATTTTGAGATATTCTTGCGGCTTAGGAGGCATAACAAAATAAGTGTTGCTCTCGGCAAAGCTGGCAACGGTGTAGAGATTAGGGGTATAAGCCGCCCCATCATCGGCCGTAGGAACAGGCAGTTGCTCAACGTCAATTTCAGGGTTCATGCGGTTCTTCAAAACGCCTGTCACACCACTTATCTTATGGTTAAGATAAGTAGCCAATTGATTGGTGCTTAGTGGCTCGAGCAGGTTGATTGCCACCCAATTGCTCTGGTCAAAAGTGCTGGGGTCGTCATAGATAAGGTTGCCACCACTTTGTTCACTGCTTGGCACATAAGGCCACACATCCTTCATTGCAAATGCGTTGTCGTCCTTGGCATAAATGGTCATGCCATCATTAGTGATATAGGCGCAAGTGAGGATGTCGCTCACACTATATTTCACGCCTTCTTCCCCTTCGCTAACGAGCTCGGCGAGACTGAGAGGTGTAGTCACATTACAAACATTATCATCCAGTTTATAACTAACGTCATTCACGTCGCCCACACGTATGTTGCTCAACACTATCACATGATGCCCATGAAAATCATCGGTTGCGGTCACCTGGAATGTTGCGATTGCTCCCGAATTCCCACTGATAGGGTTTGACATTGTAATCATGCCAATGCGATAATGATTGGGACCCGTGCCCGATGGTTGTGAGCCTTGAATCATGTGGGTGGCGGTTCTACTGGTAGCAGTGAAGATGGGGCGGTTATTAGCATTTTTCACGATGCTCAATCCGTCGGGCAGTTCAAAGTCGCACTGCAGCGAGTTGTAGACCACCTCATTGTCAAGCAGCAGCTCCACGGTTTTGGTCTCACCCTGTGAAATCACAAAATCCTGTATCCACACCTTGTCGGCCCGAGCAATCGCTGCCGGCAGCAATAACGCTAACGAAATTGTTAGAAATCTCAATTTTGTCATATTCATTTCAACATTTATTAGATGCCCAAAACATAATTGAGCAGATTTTGTGCGTCAACGATGTCAACATCGCCATCCTCGTTATAGTCGCCCTTCTTGTGATTGGCAACAAACTGCAGAACTTCATTGTCAAGTGATATGACTTTGCCGGTTTTGGTTGTAACTTTCACGTTGCGTAGCGTGATTGCGTAGTTGTCGCTTTTCGCTGTCTGAACAGCAATGGTTGCAATATTGCCCTTGCCAGCCGCAAGTGCTGTTGTCGCTGTGGCCACGACATGCAGGCTTCCGTCTTCATTTGCCGTAGTGCTGAACGACATCTCAGCGCCACGCTCACTTCCCGTGATGGGATTCTCTCCTTGCACCTCCACATTTGCGGGCAGCACCATATCAAACTCAATTGCTGAAACTTCATTCTTGTTATCAATGGCGATGGGCAAAGCCGTCACGGTGTGCGTGTCGATGATGGCACTCTTTTGGTTGAAATTAAAATTCGCACTTGTGACATGTGATTCCGTAACATTTCCCAGTTCTTCAAGGCCTATAATATTGACATACAAGGACCAGCCAAATGTAGATCCATACGTTTTTTCAGCTCCCTTGGGAACATAAATAGTTGTTCCTAAAAAATCCCCAAAATATACGTGAAGCCCATCTGCGGTGGAACTGTGTGGAGAAGGCATGCACGGTGTTTCGTCTTTACAATAGATTGACTTTACTTTATCAGTCCCTGCCAATCGCCCCTTACTTGTTGTAAAAATTCTAACATCTTTTCCCAATTCAATTGTTTCTAATGAAAGTAAAGAAATGGTGCTACCAGAAGAAAAGCTTTTCCAATATAATTGAACTCCATCTTGAATCTCCAATTTTTTTAATGTCCTATTTGTAACCGTAATTGATCTTACAAAATATTCCATTCCGTTATAAGTAATGGATTTTGGAATGCTTGCTTCAGTAAGATTCTCTGAAAAATTAGTAATTACGGCCCAATTGTCTGCGCCTCCCCAATTTATTGGGAATGAGGTGGTTGTCCAATAACTGCTTTCTCCATTCCCTAATGTGTAAGTGATACCATCGATTGTAACTGTTTCTGCTGCAAATAATTGAGCAGTATACAAAATGAACAATAGTGAAAATAATTTGATTTTCATAATTATAATTGATAAGAAATCGCCTACTCTGTTGCAGGATTTTCGGCTTCCTCCTTTGTCTTTGTTGGTTATAAGAACTTATTAGAATTATGGGTAGCTTTTCAGCCAATTGAGGTCAAACATGCCAGCAGCCACAATGCGGGAGCTATAAACGCACAATATATCCTCAATCTCCATCGACGAAAAGTGAGGGAAGAATGGAGCGAGAATGCTCGTCGGCACTCTGAATTTTTTCGACGAAACAATGCCTGACACTAACACATTGGCTGCGTCTCTCACCTTTTGTGCTCCAAGATAAACAAACGCATCTGGCAAGACACGAGGACGCAAGTTGCACCCCATACGCAGGGCAATGTCATAGAGGGCCACCCATCCGATTCCTTTAACATTTAATGAGCGAATTCTGGGGTTACACAATAAGTATTCAATGAAGTCATACAACTCTTCAAAGTCCTGATAAGGCCTATAAAGAATACACTTAAGGTGACTTTGAATGATTTTTGTGGCCTCAGGCAATGCGTTTGGGTATGAGGCATACAACTGATCAAAATGTGGGTCATAATCGTGACATCTTGTTGTCAGTTTTGGCCCAATTTCTCCCCAAACAAGCTCATCTGTCGTCCACAACGTGGAAAAACGTTGTCTTCTCTTGTAGGTGTGCTCTAAAAATGTCATAACACAATTCTTTGTCACCATGCAGTCCTATGATGATCATTATATAACACAAAGAAAGCGTAGACTGCTATGCCACGCTTTGCTAATTGATGGTCGTAGGAAAAACCGTGAACGCAAAAAGGTGATATAGGACAGTCCACGCCTATAGAGCGTGAAACCGTCGTGCTTTTTCTCTTGCGTTCTAAATGAAAATTTCTCAGGTTCTCACATAGCAAGAATCAGCATAACGCTTTCAATTTGATACCAGCAAGAGCTTGCCTCTGCAAGTTTGCTAATTTTTCGCTTGCAAAGTTAATGGATTCTTTTACTCTTCGCAACAGCTTGATTATAAATAATTTAAGTCCATTTTGGTTCATTCACCATTCATTTTGGTTCTTTATATTTTTTAAGACAATTACTGACAATAGTCTATCTACTCTAGATATTAAGGACAAATGATAATTCTGCGTTTGTTGGCAAACGAAACTTACAAAGAGCATACTGGTTGTATCAAATGATTATGACCGATTTCTCATAAAAACACTATTAATATTTCACCGTTTTCATAAAATTTCCTATGATTTTTTTGTGATTTCAAAAAAAAATCATACTTTTGCGTTGTCCTTTTATAAAAATGTGAGATAGACTATGATTGCACGCGATAATTATAAAACAAGAATAGAAACGGCGTTCAAGTCGTTGCCAATTGTAGTGCTCATTGGTGCCAGGCAGGTGGGTAAGACATCAATCATGAAAATGTATCCTACCGAAGACTTTAAAAGCACACTTTTTCTTAATGGTCAAGACCCCGATGTGGCTGAACTGTTTGAGCACTTGAGCACCATCGAAGAGTATTTGCGCAATTATCTTAATGCCGAGTTGGACGGACTATTGATGATTGACGAGTTTCAATTTATTGATGGTATTGCAACCATGCTGAAATTGCTCACCGACAAACACGAAAGGCTTAAAGTCCTATGCTCTGGTAGTTCGAGTCTTGACATCCAACAGCGTATTGATGAGTCGTTGGCTGGTCGTGTGCGTGTGATAGAAGTGCTGTCACTCTCATTTTCAGAATATCTGCTTTTTAAAAACGATAAATTGTTTCAGTTGCAGCAGTCATTGCAAAATTCTGGCGACACATCATTAACTAAAGCTCTTCACCAAGCCTATCAAGAATACCTTATTTACGGTGGACTTCCGAGAGTCGCTTTAAATAACAATATCGAAGAAAAAGTAGAACTGCTGAATGATATTTATCACACTTACCTGCTACACGATGTACGCAGATATGTAGCAAATGAGCATTTTGTTGCTTTTAACCGCTTGCTTCGCTTGCTTGCCACACAAATCGGCAACTTAGTCAACATTAATGAATTAAGCAGAGAGAGTGGGCTCCCATATTTTGATTGTGAAACTTACATAAACCTACTACAACAGATGTACATAATAAAACTCATTGAACCTTATTATACTAATCGGCGTAAGGTAATCAGCAAAATGAAAAAGGTATACTTCTGTGATTTGGGTTTAAGAAATATCATCTACGGCAGTTTCAATGAAATGGCATTTCGCACTGACAATGGCGCAATCTTTGAAAATGAAATTTTACTTGAATTATTGAGAAAACGACGAGCCGACGAGATTGTAAATTTTTATCGAACAAGCAATGGGACTGAGGTTGACTTTGTTGTGAAAGGATCACAAAGAAGTGCTGCAATAGAATGTAAACACAAGCGATATGAGAAGCCAATAAGTTTTACAGCACTGAGCAACTTGGGTAAAGATGAGAATATTGATAAACTTTATGTCGCCAATCTCAATTTAAATTGTGAATATAAAGGACTAAACTTTGTTCCTTGTATTGTTGCCGACAAAATTATGTGATTGTAACTCACTGTCTATCACTTTAAAAAGGCATAACAAAGCAAACTCCATGCCAAATAGTTTTGTTAACAAAGGTTAAAGTCGATTTTTTAATTAAACCGATTGCATATTTTGCAGTCAAAGAAGCGAACAATAAATAAAGCTTCAAACGTTTTTAGTTTGGTATTAACTTTTTCGTAATAAAACAATATAAGTTCAGATGCAGCGAATGCACCCCAGAACGTGAGATTAAAACTCCGAGCCCGGCGGCTTGGAGTTTTTCTTTGCCTTGCGTGCAATGTCGCTTGCGTGCCAGGAAAAAAAACCTTAACTTTGCACATAGTTATTACTTTAATGTCTCACTCTTTTAACAACACTATGAAACGACTCCTGAATTTTGTGCTGGCTTGCGGGCTGGCTATTGCTGCTTGGGCAGCCGGTAACGACACCTACACCGTTGTGGTTTCGTGCGACGGACTGCGATGGGACTATGCCGAGTGCTTCGACATGCCATTCTTTGACCGCCTCGCCAAGGAAGGCGTGAAGGCTGTGATGCAACCCTCGTTCCCAACCAAAACATTTCCCAACCACTACACTCTTGCCACAGGCCTCTACCCCGACCACCACGGCATTGTGGCCAACTCCTTCATCGTCAAGGATGATGGAAAAAAGTACAAGATTGGCAACGACGTGTCGCATGAGGGTAAAAACTACGGCGGCGACCCCATCTGGCTCACCGCCAAGCGTCAGGGCGTGAAGACTGCCACCGTCTACTGGGTGGGCAGCGACGTGAAAATTAAAGAAGGACATGCCAACTACTGGGAGGACTATGCCAAGAGGCCACTGCTCACACCCGGCGAGCGCGTCGACAAAGTGATTGACCTACTATCGCTACCTCAAGACAAGCGACCAAGGCTTGTGATGTGCTACTTTGAAGAGCCCGACCACACCTCTCACAGCTACGGCCCCATCACCAAGAAAAGCCGCCGCATGGCCGAGGCAATGGACTCGCTGCTGTGGACCATGTGGGTTCGACTCAAGGCTATGCCCAAGATTGGCAACAAAATCAATTTCATCATCCTGGGCGACCATGGCATGACATGGACCAACGAACTGCGAGTGGTGAACAGCAATCAGTACATCAAGAAAGAATGGAACGCACGCATCGAGGGCGACAGCCCGGCGCTCATCTACGTTGACCGCCCCGAGATTGCCGACAGCATCGTCAACGCTCTGCAAGGAGTTGACCACATTCGCGCCTGGAAGAAGGGCGATGTTCCCGAATATCTGCACTACGGCACCAACGCCAACATTGGCGAAGTGGTAGTATTGCCCGACGTGGGCTGGGTGTTCCGCAACAACACTAAGGTGATTGCCGGCAATCACGGCTGGGACCACACTGCCAGCGACATGCAGGTGGGATTCCGTGCCATCGGCCCCGACTTCAAGGTGGGCTACGTGCGCCCGGGCTCGTTCCGCAACGTGTGCATCTATCCGCTGCTGGCTCACCTGCTGGGCATCACTCCTGAGCCCAACGACGGCAACCTGCAGGAAGTGGGCGACATCCTCAAGGTGGCTCCCCGCCAGTTTTGAGACATCACAACACTAAAAAATCACCGGGAATTGCAGCATGCAGTTCCCGGTTTGTTATTATAACATTGTGTATTATGCATTAAGCATAACGCAAAGTATCAACACTGCTCCTCGCCGGCTAGGAAGGTGCGGGCGATGATGGGAGTGGTGTAGGCATAGGGGATGAAGTCGAGACTCGAGATGGGACGGGTGATGAAGAAATTGGCCACCTTGCCCGGGGCGATTGAGCCATAGTCGGCACTCAAAGCCATTGCGGCTGCACCATTGATGGTGGCTGCGTTAAATGCCTCGGCGGGCTGCAAGCGCATCTTGATGCATGCGAGCGAAACCACAAACTTCATGTCGCCACTTGGTGTAGAGCCCGGGTTATAGTCGCTGGCTATTGCCACCGGCAAGCCTGCACTAATCATCTTGCGTGCCGGAGCAAATGGCATGTTCAGGAAGAACGAGGTGCCTGGCAACGCTGTGGGCATGGTGTCGCGACCGCGCATCATGGCGATGTCGTCGTCGGTCATGCTCTCCAAGTGGTCGACCGAGAGGGCATTGTGCTTCAACGCCACCTCTACCCCACCCGAGGGTGCGAGTTCCTGACCGTGAATCTTGCCACGCATGCCATATTTCATGCCGGCCTCAAGTATGCGAGATGTTTCCTCAGGGGTAAAGAATCCCTCGTCGCAGAAGACGTCGACAAAGTTTGCCAAGCCCTCGGCGGCGACAGCGGGAATCATGTCGTTTATAATGTGGTTAACATAGTCGCCTTGACGGCCTGCATACTCACGTCCCACAGCATGGGCGCCCAGGAAGGTGGACACCACGCGCAGGCGTGTGCTCTCTTGAATGTGGGCAATAACGCGCAGCATTTTCAGTTCGTCTTGCAGATTGAGGCCATAACCACTCTTTATCTCGATGGCTCCGGTGCCCTTGGCTATCACCTCACGCACGCGGCACATGGCCTGGTCATACAGTTCCTGCTCGGTCATCTCATGCAGGCGGTCGGCACTGTTGAGAATGCCACCGCCACGGCGGGCAATCTCGGCATAGCTCAAGCCGTTGATTTTGTCGACAAACTCCTGCTCACGGCTACCTGCGTAGACGATGTGGGTGTGAGAGTCGCACCAACTGGGCATCACTGTGCCACCCGCGGCATCAACCACAGTATCAACATCGGCAGGTGCCTGACGGCTATCAACACTATCAAACTCGGTGATGATGCCATCTTCCACCAGCATCCAAGCATTGTAAATGGCACCAAACTGCGACATCTCGGCGCCGCATTTTTTAAGCACACCCCCGCCGTCGATACCGGCGAGGGTGGCGATATTGTTAACTAAAAGTTTCATCGACGCAGGAATTGGATTGCCTTCTCAATGAGAGGATACATGATAACGTCGTCGCTGATAAACGGCACTTCCTTGCGGAACTCGTCGTGCATCTTCATGATTGCGGGAGAAGACTTCTTGGGGAAGCGGAACTCCAGTGCCTGAGCAGCGTTGAAGAGCTCAATGGCAAGCACGCGCTCGGTGTTGA
>DGWL01000041.1 GCA_002396125.1 Porphyromonadaceae bacterium UBA4259 | reverse complement strand
TCGGCAGTGAGGTTCTCGGGAGCATTCACGCTGCTGGCCTCAACTGTTGTGGTTGCTTCGGCGCTGTTATTGTTCTCATTCTCATCGGCCTCATAGGTCACTTGAGCAGTAAGGTTGATAACCTTCTCGGCATCAAATACAGTGGTGGGAACTTCTACAGTGAAGGTTTTAGTAGCACCTACTGCTAATTCCTCATCAACAATTTGGTTGAGCAGAGTCTCCTCGCCATTGTAAACCGATACCATGTAGTTCTGTACTGCATTTCCACCGGCGTTGGTCACGGTGGCAGTGGCAGTTACTGCTTGACCAGCCTTAACGGTTGCTGGAGCGCTAAGGTTGATAGCCAGGTCGTTGTCGATGTTGGCAGTCACAGCCACATTGTCAACATAGAGTGCCCACATGTCGGCAGCCGAGAGGGCATGAATGGCAAATATGTAGTAGCCAGTCTCGGCAACGGTTAAATTGTCGTTAGAGAAGTTTGAATAGATTGCGCTTGTCACATCGGTAGCAGCAATCACAGTCTGCACTGGAGTAATACCTGTGCCTTCACCATCGAGCAGCACCACCTCAAAGCGCTCTACATAGCTTGTGGAGCGAGAGCGTGCGTCGATGGCAAACTTGTAGCTCATGCCAGCATCGAGCAGCATGGGAGGCATCATGAGGTAGTCGTCGGCAGCATTATCGCTGCTATAGTTATAGACCGCTTCATAACCACCACTTGATACTGTGGCGAGTCCCCATGTTGTTCCGTCCACGTTGGCATCGTAAAGCGATACTTGGGCGATTTCCGCATCGGTATCAAATGTGTTGAAATAAGGAACAGTTACAGCACCCTCGGGAGCATCCTTTGCGCCTATTGCACGCAGTGTCTTGATGGTTGTGGTGCCAAGCTCTTTGTCGGCTACCACTACTTGCTTCTTGGCCTTGGTCGTGGTGTCGATTTTGGCCTTGATTGCCCATGCACCAGTTGCTGCGAGCGCGAGCGCCAATGTAATGAATAAAAATTTCTTCATAATAATTTTTTTTTAAGATTATCACAGGTTCTAAATGTGTTCATAGCCACATGAGAGTAGAACCCATTATCCCTCGAATTGTGGCAGTTTTGTGATTTGGCAAAATTCGCAATAATTGGTTTACAGGCGCAAAGATAACGATTTGTTGTCAAAATACCAAATTTAGTAATAAAAAGATTGTGTTTTGCTGAAATAAATTATTAGTAAGCATTCGCACTATTCGTCTTCATGCCGCCCAGCAACCGGCGCGCCTTGAAACTCACATAACAATATCAACTTGACTTGCTAAACAGGTTTCCTCTTTATTTAATTTGGGGAGGCCAGCCTTGATGTGTCATCGCAGTCGCCGCCATTTCTGATTCGTTGAGAGAGTGTACAAGAACTGCCGGTTGAAACAAAAAGTGTCGATTGCTATGCAAAAAAGACTTGAAATTCAAACTTTTTAGATAAATCATGCTACACCTTAGAAAAACGCAAATTAATTTGTTTTTTTTCTTTCGGTTTGCACTAATTTTGTTTAACTTTGCAAGTTATAATCATAGCCGTTGACGATTAACGGCAGGATGCAAATGTTTAACAAATTCAAATTCAACCAACTAGGAATTGGGCAAGGAACGCAGACATAAGATTATGAAATGGGTGTCGTGGACAATCGGCATCCTGATATTTCTTATTCTCATGCTGCCCTTTGCTCTCTATATACCCTGGGTTCAGAATATGGCCAAAGACATTGCATGCTGCTATGTGAAGGAGAAAACCGGGATGGATCTCACGGTGGGTCGTGTGTTAATCAAGTTCCCGCTTGACGTGAGCCTTGACGACGTTCAACTTCTTGACCAGAACGGCGACACCATGATAGTTGCCAAGAATTTTACCGCAGGTGTAGCGGTAAAGCCCTTGCTCGACAAGCGCCTCGAGATTGACGGAGCCGAGCTTGTTGAAGGCAAGTATCGCATGGTGAGCGAAGACTCGTCGCTAGTGCTCAGTGCTGACGTAAAGCATTGCAAATTCACCGGCAGCGACATCGACTTGGAGCACAACAGAATCAATGTGCTTGATGGCGAGCTTACCGGTGGCAAGGTGCACCTGTCGATGTTCCCATATAAGAAAATCGAAGAACCCGACTCAACCAAGAGTGCCCCGTGGCGCATTCAAGCCAAAAGGCTTGTTATCAACGACGTGGACTACACAATGGAGATGATGCCAACAATCGAAACTCTCACCACACATGTGACCCGTGCTGAGCTGAAAGATGGATTAGTCGACACAGGGATGCACACAGTTGACGCAAAATATCTAGGCGTCGACAGCGTTGATTGCAAATACACTTACCCCAGCGAGGCCAGAGCTGCTCAATACAATCGCGATCATCCAATGCCTCCCGAAGTGTATGACCCTTATCAAGACACGGTGCCATGGACGGTAAAAGGCGACAGTTTGCGACTGACCGGTGGGCATGCCATTTATGCCAAAACCGGCGCCAAGCCCAAGCGCGGGCTCGACAGCGATTATTTTGAAGTGAGCGACCTTGACTTTGCCGTTAAAGACTTCTATAACCGCGGTACCAATGTGATGGTTCCATTGCAGAAACTTAGTGCTCGTGAGCGCAGCGGTCTTGAGATAAAAGACGCGCACGGCACAGCCCGCGTCAACAGCCAAGACATCCAACTCGACGATTTCAAGCTTAAAACCCGCGGTAGCGACATCGAACTCGACGGCAAGATGGACATGAGCATGCTCAAAAACGACCCATCGGGAAGCATGAAACTCACGACCCGCTCAAGCGTTGACTTGCGAGAGCTGGGCACTGCTTTCCCGTCGCTGGCAAGCGTCACCAAGAATATTCCCAGCAAGCGTCCCATTAAAGTGAAAGGCACCCTTGAAGGTAACACCCGTGATATTGACATCAAAGATGGCACAGTTGAGATTCCCGGAAACGTAAAAGCCAACGTGAGTGGAAATATCAAGAACGTTACCGACCCCAAGCGCCTGCAAGCCAATGTTGACTTCGATGCCAATATCGACAATGCCGACTTTGCCAAGAAAGAATTTCTTGATAAAGACTTGCAAAAGCAGGTAAACATTGTGCCAATGAAGGTGAAGGGAAAGATAAACTACACACCCACCAAAATAGGTGGTGACATCGACATGCGCCTCAAGCAAGGCGGTAGCCTTGTGGGTAAAGGCAGCTACAACCTCAAGAACGAGAGTTACACCGTTGATGCCACAGCCAAGTCGTTGCCCGTGAAGAAGCTTGTTCCACAGTTGGATGTGAACAATGTCACCGCTCATGTAAAGGCCAAAGGGCATGGCTTTGACTTCCTGGGCAAGAACACAGCCACCAGTGCACAGGTTCAACTTGATGACATCGACTATGCCGGCAAGCATTATCGCAACCTTGATGCCGACGTGAAATTGAACGGCACACAATTTGACGCAAAAGTCAATGCCCGCAACCGTGGCAC
>DGWL01000074.1 GCA_002396125.1 Porphyromonadaceae bacterium UBA4259 | reverse complement strand
TAACCTTCTACGCATGGTCGTCGCCTGTGGGCTTCTATAACGAGAAAAATGAGCTTTTTGTCGTGATTGGCAACTCAAGCGGTCACCTCTACCTCTTCAATGGCAAGACAGGAGAAATGCTTTTTGACCAAGTGATGTCGAGCAACTTTGAGTCGTCGCCTGTTGTTATAGGCAACACCTTTGTAGTCGGCTCGCGCGACGGCGGCATCTACCGCTTCCACCTGGAGTAATTAACACGTTTCAATAACAGCCAAAAATGGCACGCCATGATTTCTCGTGGCGTGCCATCATTTTTTAATCGAGTGTTATTGTGGGAATGTATTATTTAACAACTTTAGCAACACTGCGAGTGCCGTCGGCATTCACGGTGATAACAATGTTTACACCCTTGAATGGACGATCGCTCACTTGACCCATTGCGTTGACATACTTAACAGCTGTAGCGGCAAGGTTGATGTTGCTAACACCTGTTGATGAGTCAACAGTGAGAGTAACATCCTGTGGGTCGTCAATGAAGACGTCATCGTTAGTGTAAGTAACATATCCATCCTTTTGGTAAGTCATGCTATAGGTTGCATTGTCAACAGGAACGATTTCCATGCTGAACTCACCCTGAGCGTTGGTAACAGTGGTGTAGGTAGCAGGTCCACCCTCTTCAAGCAACTCGGTGGTTGCATCAGCTTCCATAACTGTCAAGGTCACGTTAACGCCCTCGATAGGCTCGCCTGTGGTATAGTCGGTAACGGTGCCGGTAACGGTTACTGTCTGAGGTTCCTCGGCAGCCTTAGTGTAAACAACAGTCATCTTGGGCAAGAAAGACTCAAGAGTGTTGCCGTTTCGCCACTCACACCAGCCAGTAGTGCCATACATTGTTGTGCCATAGAAATAGGTGTGTCCATAGGTACCCTTAGTGCTAACAACAGTTTGAACAGCCAGGTTTCCACCTTGATAGGTAAAAGGCTGGTCGAAGTTGAATTCTATTACAGTCTCGCCACCTGCTATAGCAACTGCCTCAGCAACAGTAGTGAGCTCAGTCACGAGATTTGTTGGTGTTGATATGGCACTCTCACGCTCATAGTAGGTAACATCGGTCTCGGCAACGCTTACTTCCAGCGCATCGGTCTTGCAAGCGACTGCGGCCGTGGGATAGAACTTGAGACCTGTGATTTGAGCGCCCTCAAGACCTTCAAGCATGCTTGCCGGATAGATCATTTGCGACAAAGTGCCCGCATTGTCAAACCAGAAGCCGTAGAATGGCAGGTATTCCGACGATTGAGTGCCATCGGCCACGGTAATTTCTTTCTCATCACTGCCAAGACCTGTCAATTTCACGCTAAAAGTGCCAGCCTCACCACAATCGATGGTCATTACTGAGTTGTATTGAGCAACCTCGGTTGGAGTAAAGATTACAGGAATCTCAACGCTCTCGCCGGCAGCAAGTTCAGCAGCTTGGTAGGTGGTGCTGAAAGGAGCTTCAACCGAAACATTGGGAGTGAAAGCGTTAGTGCCACGATTCCTGATAGTAACAGTCTTCTCGGCATTCAGCCCAATATTCAACTTGCCAAAACCAACGCTGTCGGGGGTAACTTTAGCGTCGTAGGGAACTTCTTCCTTGGTGTAGGAGAAAGTTGTCTTTGGCAGGAAGTTGTAGGTAGTATTGCGTGAGAAAGCTGTGTTGGTTGTTTGGCTCTCACCCAGGAAGCTTGAACTCTTGTAAACACCGCCCTCGGTCATTTGGCACTCAAACACCAAGTTTCCACCCTCATAGGCAAAAGGCTCATCAAAGACAATCTCAAACTCGGTAGCGCCTTGCTCGGGAGCCGTAAAATCGGCAGCCACTACAGTGAGTCCCGAAACTCCAACCGCATAATCGAAGGCAGTCTTATCGGTAATGCCAAGTGAAATGTTGCACTTGCCGCCCGAAAAGAGCACACCGGTGGCGGAGAGATAGAACTTCATGGAAGTGATTTGCGCACCTTCCATGTCGGCAAGCAGAGCCGCCGGGAAGATAGTTTGCGACTGCGTTGAAGCATTGTCCCACCACAGCGTATTGATTGGAACATAAGTGTTGGTGGCTGTTCCATCGCAAATTGTTAGTGTGTTTTGGGCTTGCAGGCCCATGGTACATGCCACAAGTGACATGAGAGATAGTAGGATCTTTTTCATCAGCTATTAATTTTAAAAAGATAATTATATGGTTTATTAACTCAAAAGGCTTATGTTAAGTCATGCAAATTTAATAACAAAATATTAATTATACTAATAAAAAAGGATTTATTCTACTTTGGGACTGAAAAAGTTAGTTTTATCCGGCAAAAGTATTCTATTTTGAATAAATTAGGCTGCGGCTCTGAAATAAAAAATAAATTTCCCTTATCATTTATTTTGTATTTTGATAAAATGCTCACGCTCGAAAAAACTTGAGCGAGCTCAGTTTTTGCATTTTTCTCTCGCCTTGCACTAATTTTTGATAAATTAGGCTGCGGCTCTGAAATAAAAATAAATTTCCCTTGTCATTTATTTTGTATTTCACTCGCCTTGCACTAATTTTGTGTTGTAATTTCTAAACCAACGAGCATTATGGAAAATCTAGAAACTCGCAAACGCTATGACCTTGATCGCATCACGCGGCTAGTCATATCGATTATCACCGTGGTGGCTATCATTATGGCAATAAATTACTTGAGCGGCATCTTGCTACCATTCGTCATTGGTGGTCTGCTTGCTTACATGCTCAACCCCTTTGTGGAATGGATTAAGAAAACTTTCCACTTCAAGGGGCGCGCATTTGCTTCAATATTGGCAATAATAATAACCTTGGCAGTTGTTACTCTATTGCTGTGGTGGTTGATTCCTTACATCTCCAGTGAAGTGAGCGAAATGACCAAGATGCTCACATCCTATGCCAAGAAATCGTTCACCATACCTCACATTCCCGCAGCGGTGCATGACTTCTTCAGGGAGAATATTGACCTCACCCAGTGGCAAAAGTTGCTCACCAAGGAGCAATGGATGGAACTCTTCAACAACGTTGCCAGTGGCACTTGGAGCGTTCTGGGTAGTACAATGAGCCTGGTAATGGGCGTGGTGACCTTGCTGCTTGTGCTCATGTATATGTTTTTCATCTTGCTTGACTATGACAAGATTACTCGCGGCTTCAAGGCTGCCATTCCTCCTCGCTACCGTCGCTTGAGTTTTAAGGTAATGAATGATGTGGAAATGACAATGAGCCGTTATTTCCGCGGTCAGGCTATGGTGTCGCTACTGGTGGGTATCGTCTTTGCCATTGAGTTCTCAATTATTGGCCTGCCCATGGCTATCGTGTTTGGCCTCTTCATTGGGGTGCTCAACATGGTGCCCTATCTGCAGCTCATTTCATTCCCTATTGCCGCATTCCTGTGCTTGGTGGCATCGGTCGACTCGGGCGGAAGTTTCTGGTCGCTCTTCGGCTGGACTTTTGCAGCCTATTGCATCTGTCAGGTGATTCAAGATTTAGTCTTCATACCGGCTATAATGAAACAACAGATGGGGCTCAATCCTGCCATCATCTTCTTGTCGCTCTCCATTTGGGGATTTGTGCTGGGATTTGTGGGACTCATTATCGCCTTGCCACTAACCACGCTCATCATCAGCTACTACAGCGAGTATGTTCTGCACGAGCCTAATCCTCTCTATAACCAGAATAAAAAAGAGAAGAGGAAGAAACGAAAGACAAAAAATCCTCCCGCAAAAAGCGCATCACAAGAGGCATCGCTTTGATAGCCGGTGAAACTGATGTCATACCTACAAAAAAAAGTCATCAAAGGGACTTACTCCCAATGATGACTTTTTTAATTGTCATAATCAACATTACTCTACCGGCTCGGGAACCCACACGTAGGCCCCTATGTCATAACCCTCGGCGGCAAAACGGTCCTGACCATAACGGTCGTAGCGCGCTGAGGAAGGACATAGCGAGCGATTTCCACGGGCAATCGCGTCGCTACCGTCGTGCAAGCGGTAGTCGAAGATGTATTTCTCGCGCTCGGTGTAGAACTTGGGATCACCATCCCACACACAACTGATGAAGAACTCATCGTCCTCACCGCTACTCTTGAAGAGGCAGTTGCGCATGTAAAGACCCACATTGTCGAGATGACTAAGATTGAGCTCGCTGGTGTTGCCATAGAAGATGCAGTTGTTGAACGCACCCTCAAAGGGAGCAACGGTGCCATCGTCATACTCGGTCTCAAGATTCAGGATAGGACCCTCGATAGCCGCAAAAAGGTAATAGTTGGCAAACGTGCAATTGGTGAAATTCAGCTTTCCTCCCAAGAAGTCGGCCACCACTACCCCAGCGTCGCTCAGCTCGGTTCCCTCGGCATCAATCCAAGCGTTCACGCCCAGCAGGTTGACGAGTGTGGAGTTGTGCAACACGCAGTTGAACAAGTGCAAAGTGCGGCGACTCATGTCGCCGGAATAAGCCTGAAGACCACGATAATTGCCACGCATGATGACATAAGCCAACTCGTTGCCATAGCTACCGTAGTTAAAGTACACTCCATCCCACTGGCCGCTCATGATGTCGTAACCAATCTCGCCCACCACATGATCGAGACGGTCGCCACGCATCGTGATAGGTTTCTCTTGAGTACCCTTAGCCGTGAGTCGGCCTTTTACCAGGAGCGAAGCCTTGTCGTGGAAAAGCAATGTTGCGCCCGGATCGATTGTGACATGGATAAGAGTGTCGACCGTGAGTGTTCCATACACAAGATAAGGCTTATTGGCAGTGAGATGAGTGGGTGACGACAGCGTGGTATTGTTAAGGATAATGACATCCTGCCCCCAGGCAGTGACAGCCACTTTTTGGGTCACGCCATTGGTCACAAACTCAATGTTATCTTTCAAAAATTCAGGTTCGTCCTGGTTGGTAGGATCGAGCAAGCTCTCAACAAAGACGTAGATGCTGTCGTTGCCACGCACCTCAATGTCGTGAAACTCATCGCCCTTAATACCGTCGACGTTAAGAAAAAAGTGTCCTTTACTCTCACCCGCCACTCTAATAGAGGAAATATTGATATTCTTCTTGCTGTGATTATAGACAAGAAACTGCTTGGTGGGCGAACCTTGACTGGTTATCACGGTATCAAACGCAACAGTATCGGTCGAAAAAGCCAGGATGTCGCTACTGCTGGTCGACACCTCATCGTCGATGCAGCCGGTTAGCATAACAGCTGCAAGCGTCATTATTGTCAGGAGTGTGAAATGTAATGTCTTCATCATATAATGAAAACGTAAATAGACCATTATTATTGCCTTGTGGTTAGAACTGGAAATAGATGAATGGCTGCATCTCGGCTGTGACAAATTGATAGACGAAGAACACCGTCACCACAACTACCATTGCCATTGCAGGCAACGGCAGGCTGGCAAAAGTTAATCGATAGCGACGCTTCACGTTGACAGGAAGCCAGTGAATTACCATTCCAATGACAAAGAGCAGGAACACATTGTGATAGCCCCAAAGCACATCGAGCACGTTAACATTCCATGAGGTGCCCATCTGCTGCACCATCGACTTGGCAGTGTTCCACGCAACTTCGTTGGCAGTTGCAGGATCAAGATTGGAGCCCGAGCGGAAAAACAAGCGAGTGAATGAGATGAAGGTAAATGTCACAAGAATTGCCCACGAGTTGGCAAGCCACTTGAGGTTGCGCTCGCGAGTGTTGTACTTGGCATAAAGCCAGCGCACAACAGCACTCACAGCAATAAACACAGCGCACACCATCAAGACATTCCACAACGCGGCATGAGTGGTGAAAATGAGCACTGCCAGCACCGCAACCACGATGAGTGACATTGCTACGCGCCACAGTGGAGAATTGTCGCGCCAGAACTTGTAAACAATCATTCCCACGCCATTGAGTCCACCCCAAATCACGAAGTTCATGCTCGCTCCATGCCACAAGCCACCCAGCAGCATAGTGATCATTGAGTTGAGATTAGCATATATCTTGCGACGGCGTTCAGGATGACGATAGGCGGTGTAGATGACCATCACAGCCACAATGAGCACTCCCAGCGCCACCCACCAGCTGCCACTGAGCACCAACGCAGCCAAGGTGATGACAACAATCCAAAAATAGGTGCCAAAAGTGATATTGCGGTTACCACCCAGCGGTATGTAAAGGTAGGTCTGGAGCCATCGCGAGAGCGAAATGTGCCATCTCTTCCAGAAGTTGCTGCAATTTAGAGCCTTATAAGGAGAATTAAAGTTCATGGGCAAGTGAAATCCCATGAGTAATGACAGACCTATGGCAATATCGGTGTAGCCCGAGAAGTCGGCGTAAACCTGCAACGAGTAAACAAAGAGCGACATCAAGTTTTCAAACCCTGAAAACAGATGTGGGTTATCAAAAACACGGTCGATAAAATTCACCGCCAAGTAATCGCTGAGCACAATCTTCTTAATCAAGCCATTAAGAATCCAGAACACAGCCAAGCCAAACATGCGATGACTGATGTTGTAGCGCTTGTAGAGTTGCGGAATGAAGTCGCTGGCTTTAACAATTGGTCCGGCGACAAGTTGCGGGAAGAAAGTGACATAGAAGCCAAAGTCGAGAATATTGCGTACCGGTCGCACCAGTCCCTTGTAGACATCGGCAGTGTAGCTGATTACCTGGAACGTGTAGAACGAGATGCCCACAGGCAAGATAATGCGGTCCACATCAAAGAAATTAGTGCCCAGCACCGCATTGCCGGCACTTGCGGCAACGTTGCTAACTGTCATTTGGAACCCGAAAATGGAGTGAACCATATCGGCAAAGAAATAGGCATACTTGAAGTAACACAAGATTCCCAAGTCGATAGTAACACTCAAAGCGAGCAACGCACGTCGCTTCCATTGCACCTTGTTGGCATGAATTGCCTGAGCGATAAGGAAGTCGGTGCAAGTTACAAGAATCAACAGTCCCACAAAGAGTCCACTGGTCTTGTAATAGAACAAGAGACTCACGAAGAACAAATAAGAATTGCGCAACAAGCGGCGGCTCTTGGCAAGTGCAAAACCCGCAAACACAAGAGCAAAGAATGCCCAAAACTGAAACTGTGTGAACAGTAGCGGACTATTAGGGTCGAACGAGAATACAGATAATATGTAATGAAAAAGTTCTTGCATAAGTGAGTATTGAGTCCTATCGATGTGAGAATCTTATTCTTTCCACTTGAGATATTGTTCTATAATCGCATTATAGAGCAAGTCGCCAATGAGCTTATAGCCCGCCTTGGTGAAATGCACATGGTCGCTCTGCATGAGCGAGTTGCGAACCCATCGCTTCGAGCCGCCATAGCCTCCCATCACGCGATAGAGGTCCCACACCGAGCCGTTGTTGTCGAGCGCAAGCTCGATGAACACTTTTTCCACGCCGCGGGTGTTGGGGTTGACAGTACTGCGAAACAGGTTGTCATTGTTGGTAACAAAGATAAACTGACAGTCGGGGTTAACGCGCTTAATCTTATCGATGAGCTGCTGATAATTCTCCTTGAAACGGTCACGGTTGAAGTGCGAGGTGTGAGCATCATTGATGCCAATACCAAAGATTACCATGTCGGGCTTGGCTACACTCAAGTCTTGCTCAAGCTTGCTACAACGTAGCCAAGATGCTGTAGCAGCCCCATTTATTCCCGATGCCCAATAAGAGACACCGGGCATGCCGTTGAGAGCTATTGCTCCACGAAATTCAAATCGGTTGCCTCCACCCAATCCATGAAACTTGATTGTGAAAGTGTTGCATCCTTGTGGAACCTCAAAGAAGTAGCCCTGCTCATTATTTCCTTCAAAATCCTCAATCTCAACGCTATCGACAACGACATAGGGTCTCACGCCCGCACTGCCCTTGCCCAGCACACGAATGTAGCGTGTGGTCCAGTCGATATCGCCATTACCCGACATTGAGAAGGTGATGCTTGCTCCCGGGCTTGACGTAACAGCAGTGATGCCGGTTAACCCCATTTCGTAGCTGGGAGAGCGCTCGATATTTCTTGAACGCGACCAGTGACCGGTACCACTCACTGAGTAATCGGTGGGACCGTTGGTGTTGACGAGCTTGTAGGGAAACAGAATGGTACGACTTGCCACTCCCCCGTTAAGATGAAGAGCGAAATTCCGTCTCATGCGATGACTAAAAATGCCCGCTTGCACATGGCTTCCTCCCACATGCCAAATGTTCACCGTGCCTTGCTTGCGCTCAATCACGTTGTCGAGCCGCCTCATGAATGGTATCAAGGCCTCGCGACTTCCCCTGAAAGTGCGCAGCCTCGTTTCCCTCATGTCAACACAAGAATAAAACGAGTCGACACGTGCCAACAGCTCACGTGACTGCGCGCCATGTGCCTGTAATGCAGCACAGCACGCAACCAAGGTGAACAATATTATGTGTATGTTAAATATCTTATTTTTCCTCATTACTCTTTATAAAAATCATTTACTTCCTTGATGTGGCAGCCGGCGATGAGTTTTTTTCATTGCCGAAACTCTTGGGCGTCTTGCCCACTCGTTTACAATAGAAACGATAATACATCAAATAGGTGTTAAACAGCATGTCGGCCACCTTGCTGGCTCCGTCGCGGGTGAAATGAAGGTAGTCTTTGCCAGCAAGCCCGGCATCAACCCACTTAATCATGGAGTTGTACCCGCCCATTGCGTCATAAAGACTCCAATAGGCTATGCCTGTCTCGGCACACACTTCTTTAAGAATCTTGATAGTGGGCTCAAGTTGTGGATAGGTTTGCTTCTCGCCTTTCACATTGGTCGACATGTCGGCAGGTCCAATGAAGAGAATCTTGGCTCCCGGAGCAATCTTCTGGAAAAGCTTCACCTGTGCTATCAAGCCTTGCTTGTAACCCTGAATATTCTTGGGACGGTTCATATAAGGCACTGAGTTGCCGCCATATTGCAAGATGATGAGCCCCACGTTACAATGCTTGAAAAATGGTTCAAGCGTGTTGCGGTCGGTGATAGTAAATACCGTTCCCGAGCACCCACGCATGGGCACGTTATCAAGCGAGATACCGTTCTCGCCATCGAGCATGATGCCAAATATTTCCATGTTGCCGCGCGCGCTCACTGTAACCTTGCGTTGTGGCGCAGGAAGCGTCGCACTCAGGAATTTCATTCCGTCGGCACCTGCCGCAGCGTCTTTCATCTCTATTGTCGTACCTGCGACACGCACACTGGCACTGCCTGTGCCACTGCACACCATCGTAACACGCGAGAATTCCTTGCTGTGAGGCACACCTTCCAGCTCCGATGTGCGGAAGGTCATGCTCACCGAGCCTTTCAAGTGCGCCACCTGCGACATAATGCCGTAACGACCGTTGCGCAGGTGGTCTCCCATGTTATAGGAGAAGAAGCGCGGCAGTTGAGGGCTTGCCGTCTGCACCACTGTCATTGCCCCCACGCTCTGTACCGCCGGCACCATGCCCACTCCACTGCCGCCAAAGGCAGTCTGCAATCGCTCCCTGAAGTCGGCCGAGATGCGGTCGCCCTCAAGTTGCGAGTCGCCATAGTGCAAGATACGCATGGGCTGTTGCTTTGCATTCTCCATCGCCTCAAACAAGTCGTCGAAATAGGTCAAGTCGCTGTCGGGCATGTGGAATCGTGCGGGATTATTGTTACAGAACTCCATGAAAGCCTTTTGGTCGGTGGTGCTCATGTTCTTGAGTTGATAGGCAAAGAGCTCCTCGGGGTCGGTTGGCATAGCACCAGCCGTGTCGGCCTGCTCGCCGTCACTATGACTTTTAACTTCCAGCGCCTCGTGCAGCGACGGAAATTCCAGTTTTGTGTTTCCTATAGTAATGCCATCTTGTGGAAAAAACGCGCAAATCAGCGCCAAGCCTGCCAGCACGCTAAAGATGAAGATAACAATTACTTTTGCTTTCATTTATACGATACTAATTAATCTAAGTTTTAGTCACATAATTAAAAAACATGCAAAGTAAATCAAAATATTTCAAATAGCTGTAAAATTTAGTATTAAAAGATGTATTCAACCGCAAGAAATCGGGCAATACAACTGCAGTTGCCACAGCACAAAATCAAAGTTTTGATAAAAATAGATGCCGGCAAGCACCATTGTTTAGAAAATTGTGTGTAAATTTGTAGTGAAATTAGCATTTAAATGTGCCCACGAAGTCAAATAACAGAAAAAACCAACACTCAACACAATGATAAACAGAGTTTTAATTAGAGTAAAAGTCGTTCAAATGTTCTACAACTACATGCTCACCCATGAGATCAAGTCGGCCACAATGGCAAGAGATGAGTTGCAACAGAGCTTTGAGAAATCCTATGAACTTTACAACTATCTCCTCAAGTTTATAATCGACGTGACCGACTTGCAGGACCGTTACCTTGACGAGGCAAAGCACAAGTTCCTACCCTCTCACGAGGATCTCAACCCTAACCCAAAGTTTGTTGACAATGAGCTGGTGCAAGCACTTCGCGACAACGAGCAACTGCAGCAATACATCAATGACCACAAGCTCTCATGGCGCGACAACGAACTATTTCTCAAGCTCATGTTGAACAAGATTACAAGCAGCGATATCTATCAGGAATACATGAGTAGCGGCATTAGCGACCTCGACAGTGACTGCAACCTGTGGAGACAGCTCTTCAAGCGCTTGCTCATTGACGATGACGACTTGCTCGAAGAACTCGAGAACGAGTCGGTCTACTGGTCGAGCGACGACCTTGACTTCATGGGCCAGTTCGTTATCAAGACCATAGGCCGCATCAACAGTGGCGACCCCAATCCCATCATGCCCATGTACAAGGACGATGAAGACAGTGAGTTTGGCGACAAGCTATTCAGCTCGGCCATTGACCAGCAAGAACTCAACGACTCCACTATCAACCACTACATCGATACTCGACACTGGGAAGCCGACCGCACAGCCCTTATCGACCGCGCCATCATGCTGGTGGCACTTGCCGAGGCTCGCGGCTTTGAGAGCATACCCACCAGCGTAACTCTCAATGAGTATATCGAGATTGCCAAGCTTTACAGCTCGCCCAACAGTTCGGCGTTTATCAATGGTGTACTCAATGCCGCTATTCGCGACATGAAGAATCAGGGTATTATCATGAAGCCCTAGTCACTCCACTTTTTCACCAAACAAAAAACATTATTAACTAAATAATTCATTACAACTATGTTAAATGCAATTCTCCTTCAAGCTCAAGGTGGCGCCGGCGCTCAAGGTAGCGGCTGGACAAGTATTCTCATGATTGTGGCACTGATTGCCATCTTCTACTTTTTCATGATTCGTCCACAAAGCAAGAAGCAAAAAGAGATAAAGAAATTCCGCGATGCCATGCAAAAGGGCGACAAAGTGACTACCGCCGGTGGCATTCACGGAAAGATTCGTGAAATAAAGAACGACGTGATTGTACTCCAAATTGACGACAACGTGAAAATCACCATCGACAAAGCCATGGTTTACCCTTCGGCTAGCGATGCTGTGGAAAGCGGTGCCGACATAAAGAATACCAACGCATAATCGCTACACATTTCAAGGTGCTGTAGATGTCTTGGCTCAAAGATAATATCAAGCGCTTGCACATCAAGAACAGGTTTAACAGCAAGGACACACTGCTGTTCCTGTTCTTTGTGGTCATTGCCGCAGCTTTTTGGCTACTGCTCTCGTTCAACAACAACATGACACACGACATTGCTGTAACAGTGACGCTCAACAAGCCAGCCAATGTAACACTCATCCAAGACATCCCCAGCACCATCACGGTAACCGTCAAGGATCGCGGGCTCTCGTTCTTGAAATCATTTTTCAAGTCAACACCCACAATTGAACTGAATTTTGACAAATACAGTGTTGAGAAAGACAATAGCCTTGAAGTATCGGCAAGCCAATTGCTCAACGAGGTGAGGCGAGCCATAAGCCGTGAGGCCACCATTATCAAGGTCACACCCGAGTCGATAAGTGTTAAGTACACAACACTTCCCGGCAAGCGGGTGCCTGTGAACTGGGAAGATAACATCAAGAACATCACCCCCGACAAGCAGTTCGTCATCAATCCCGACCAGGTAAAAACTGACCCCGACTCGGTGACTGTATATGCCCTCGACAGAGCCACACTGACCGACATCACCGAGGTCGACATCCGCACAGTGGAGATGGCCAATCTCACCAGCACCTATAGTCGCGTGGTGCGCATGCGGCACATCAACGACGTGCGCATTATCCCCGACAGGGTAACTCTCACCGTGCCCGTGGAGCCACTCATCAAGAAGGAGCATGAAGTGCCTATTTCGGTCCGCAACCAGCCCTACGGCATCAATGTGTTACTCTTCCCTCCTGCCATCAACGTCACCTATCTAGTGCCTCAGAGCAAATACAAGGACCCCACGAATCTGACCGTTGTAGTCGACTACAACGACATCGACCTGTCGTCCAACAAGGTGAATATAAAACTTGGCGAGGTTTCGGGTGCTTATTCAAGTGTTGTGCTGGGCGGCGACAGTGTCAACTACGTGATTGAACGTTACTAGCCTCCAGCCCCCTTCAACAAGAATGTCGAGCATTCAACTCATAGCAATAACAGGCGGCATTGGTGCCGGCAAGAGCGTGGTGCAGGCTGTGCTACGCAATGCAGGCTACAGCGTGTATGACTGTGATAGCCGTGCCAAGCAACTCATGACCGAGTCGGCTGCCATCAGGCAGGCGCTAACTGAGCGCTTTGGCTGCGACATCTACAGTGCTGACGGGACATTAAATCGCCAGCTGCTCAGCAGCAAGATTTTCAACGACCCTGCCGCGCTTGCCTTTGTCAACAACGTTGTGCATCCAGCAGTGAGAGAAGATATTGCCTGCTGGGCTAAGCAGCAAGAACGCATGCCAGCCTTTGTTGAAACAGCAATTCTCAAGGAAGGCGGCATGGAGCACATGATGACCCAAGTGTGGAATGTAACAGCACCGCAACAGGTGCGCATCGAGCGGGTGATGCGTCGCAATGGGGCATCGCGGCAGCAAGTGGCGGAGCGCATCAATAACCAGCACGACTATAGCAGCGGCTCTTTACCTGTGCACTCTATCGTGAACGACGGCACTACTCCCATCCTGCCACAAGTGATGCAACTGCTAGAACAATTTTCCTGACAACATTCCATTTTCCCTAACGCAAAAAAATTAGAGGAACAAGCACTCAAGTGTGCTGTCCCTCTAATTTCTTATTTAGTGTATACTAACCTAATTTTTAGTCGGCATTAAGATTAACACGCTTCAGGTCGGTTGCGATCAAGCCCTTCTGAGCCTTGTCGAGGAACATGCCAATGGTCATGCCCTTCTCCTCACTAGCCTCATACTCTTGCTCCATGAGAACGTTCTCTTTGTAGAACTTCTCCATGCGGCCCTTAACGATGTTTTGAATCATCTGCTCAGGCATGCTCTTGAGCTTGGCATCGGCGGTGCTGGCCATCAAAGCCTTAGCTTCCTCAACCTGCTCGGGAGTCATGTAACCCTTGCGAACAGCCTCGTCCTGATGCTCCTCGGTAGCGCAGTAGTAGGGGTTGAAGCCAGCCTTCTTGAGTGCGTTCTCAACAGCCTTCTGCACTTGCTCGCTCTTAGTCTTCTCGATGGCGATACCAATCTCCTCGTCGATTACGCTCTGAGCGATTTGGCCACGGTTGGCTGCGGCAGGTTTCATGGCAGCAACCTGCATGGCAACTGCCTTACCAATCTCCTCGCTAACGGCAGCGTTGAAAGCAACCAAGGTAGCGAGTTTTTTGTTGAAATGGTTGTAACCAGCAATACCCTCGGCCTCAAGGCACTCATAGGCACCAAGCTCCATCTTCTCACCGGTAATACCGCTCAAAGCAGTAATGTGCTCAGCTACGGTAGCGCCGTCGAAGCTGTAGTTCTTCAAGTCCTCAAGATTCTGAACCTTGGCGGCAACAGCCTCGTCGAGGATGCGGTTAGCCAGAGTGACAAACTTCTCGGTACCGGCAACGGGCTCGGTCTCGCACTTGAGTGCTACGATAGCACCAAAGTTACCTACGACCTTGCACTTTGCGATACCCTCGGCAGCAGTGCGGTCGCCACGCTTGGCGGCGATAGCTTGGCCACGCTTGCGGATAATCTCCACAGCCTTGTCCATGTCGTTCTCGGCCTCGATGAGAGCCTTCTTACAGTCAACCATACCAGCGTTGGTAATCTCGCGCAATTTCTTTATGTCATTAATAGAAACAGCCATAATAGTTTTTTATGGGGGTTGTTATTGATTAATAAAAATATTATTCTCTAGATTTATTTAAAAACAAGGGGGAATATTGTGTGCTCCCCCCTTGTTTTATCGTTTACTCAGCCTTAGCTTCCTTGTCGGCGGGTGCCTCGGTTGCAGGAGCTTCTTCCTGAGCGGGAGCCTCTTCCTTAGCATCCTCAGCTACACGGCTGCGACGAACGCGAGTGCGGCGTGGCTTAGCCTCGCCCTCAGCCTCGGCGGCCTCATCCTTGTTGTCAATCTTCTCAATCTTGCGCTCCTCGATGCCTTCCTTAATGGCTTCGCACACGGTGTTCAAGATGATGTCGATCGACTTAGAAGCGTCGTCGTTGGCTGGAATCACGAAGTCAACATTCTCAGGGTTGCTGTTAGTATCAACGATACCAAACACAGGAATACCCAGACGGTTGGCCTCGGCCACTGCGATGTGCTCCTTGAGCACGTCAACAACGAAGAGAGCCGAAGGCAGACGGTTAAGATCGGCGATAGAACCGAGGTTCTTCTCGAGCTTAGCACGCTGGCGAGTGATTTGGAGTTTCTCGCGCTTCGACATGTTGTCGAAAGTGCCGTCGGTGGCCATCTTGTCGATGGCAGCCATCTTCTTCACAGCCTTGCGGATGGTGGGGAAGTTAGTAAGCATACCGCCTGGCCAGCGCTCAATAACGTAGGGCATACCAACCGAAGTAGCACGGTCTTCTACCACTTGCTTAGCTTGCTTCTTGGTGGCAACGAAGAGCACCTTCTTGCCTTCCTTAGCAATGTTCTTGAGTGCAACGGCAGCTTCTTCAAGCTTAGCCTGAGTTTTGTAAAGGTCGATAATGTGAATGCCATTACGCTCCATGAAGATGTAGGGAGCCATAGCAGGATTCCACTTGCGTTTGAGGTGACCAAAGTGACAAGTTGCGTCGAGCAGTTGGTCAAAATTTGGTGTTTGCATTTTAATTAATTTGAATTTGTTTACTTTCAACTTAAATCAATCGCATAGTAGCCATCAAGAAGCCTTATTATATTTAATGTGTAGAACAAGGCTCATCAGCCTTGATAGAGTCTATGCAATTTGGATACTAAACTCTGTGTTGTGATTTTATCCAAGTTTAAGCAGAGCGTTGAAAATCGAAATAGCAATCGATAAACATTAACGCTTGCTGAACTGGAAACGCTTGCGAGCCTTGGGCTGACCCGGCTTCTTGCGCTCTACGGCACGTGGGTCGCGAGTCATGAAGCCTTGCTTGCGCAGAGCGCTCTTGTCCTCGGGATTAATCTTAACCAGTGCGCGTGCGATAGCCAGACGCAGAGCCTCGGCCTGTCCCTTGTAACCGCCACCAATCAAGTTAACCTTGATGTCATACTTCTCGGCAGCCTCCAGAGTGCTCAATGGCTGCTTAACGATGAATTGAAGAATTGGAGATGGAAAATATTCTTCAAGTGTACGCTTGTTGATTGTGATTGCGCCTGTACCCTCGCTAACGTATACACGTGCGATGGCTGCTTTACGACGACCTACTGCATTAATCTGTTCCATACTTCCAATAATTATTTAAGTTTGTTGATGTCAATTACTTTAGGCTGCTGAGCCTCGTGTGGATGATTCTCGCCATTGTAAATGTAAACGTTGTTAAGCATCTTGGCACCAAGTTTGTTCTTGGGAAGCATGCCCTTAATCACGTGCAGGAACAAGGGGTGCTTGCCAGCCTTGATGTGCTTGTTCTCCGACTTCTTTTGCAAGATAGCTGGAGTTGCCTCGCGCTGTCCACCAGGATAGCCGGTATAGCTCAGGTACACGCGGTCGTTCCACTTGCTGCCGGTGAGCTTCACCTTGTCGGCATTAATGATAATAACGTTGTCACCACAGTCAACGTGTGGAGTAAAGCTGGGCTTATACTTTCCGCGCAAGATTTTCGCTACTTTTGCGCACAAGCGACCCAGAACTTGGTCGGTAGCATCAACTACTACCCATTCTTTCTGTACGTCTTCCTTGCGGATAGAGACGGTCTTGTAACTTAAAGTGTTCACTTTCTTAAAATCCTGATTAAAAATTAATTAAATCTTCTTGAGCACACACGAGCACACGGCCAAATGTACCACACTGGCATGCACAAGAAACGGTCTTGGATATAATCGGCGTGCAAAGGTACGAATTAATATATTAATAGCAAAAATATTGCCATGCCAAATAACACCCCAGAATGGCCAATTTAGCAAACATTAACCGTTTTAAGAAATATTTGCAATCCTTTTTCATCTATTACGACTAATCCCCCCCTATAACAGGTGGAATCTACCAGGTGAGATTAATACTCAGGAGGATGTGCCTGGCAAGGCGATTGCCATGACGGGCGGCACGCCTGAACCACTCGATTGCCCGAGCAGAACTCTTGACAATGCCATCGCCGCTGGCATAGCACAGGCCTATAGTGTACTCAGCATCGGTGTCGCCTTGCAAAGCCGCCTGGCGATACCAGTAGACTGCCTGCTTTTTATCCTGGTCGACTCCTTCTCCCAGCTGATAGCAATTACCAAGGTTAAACTGAGCTCCGGCGTAGCCTTGCTCGGCAGCACGGCGATACCAAGTGACAGCGGTGCCATGATTCAATGTCACTCCCCCATTGCCGTAATCAAAAATCTTGCCTACCACAAACTGTGCCGAGGCATCGCCTCGAGTAGCGCGAGGCAAGGCGACTTCGTAGGCCCTCTTGTAAAGCGTCAGAGCGTTGGACTGGTTCATCGACACTCCACGTCCTGTCTCATAACAGTAAGCAAGAAAATACAGCCCCGCGGGATAAGCTTGCTGCGCCGACTTGCGCGCCCACACCACCGCCAGCGAGTCGCTCTGCTCCACGCCATAGCCATCGTGGTAGCAGCAGGCAAGCATATATTGCGCCTCGGGGTCGCCAAGCTGTGCAAGGGCATAGAAGTTGCTCGCCCTACCCTGCGACTGGAGCGACTGCTCTTGAGCAGCACCTGCAAGTGTCAGGGTCAATATCAGTGACAACAAGAAAATCTTTTTCATTGCAAAGTGGTGTTTTGGCAAAGATACACATTATTTATAAATAAAGCTATATTAATGGCAAAAATAATGTATTGTAATTACATCTATGTGAAAAATATTATCTACCTTTGCACAAAGAAAAAAACAACATAACTTAAAAACAAATCAACGAAAACAAAATGCCAAGTATCAAGAATTTTGATGAGTTGACCGCTCATCTTGCAAGTAAGGGAACAAAAAGCCGCGTGGCTGTAGTGTGGGCTGAGGACGATGTTACTCGCAGTGCTGTGCTCAGAGCTCTCGAGGCAGGTATTATCACCGTTACTTTTGTGGGTTGCCGCGCCGAAATTGAAGCCGACGAGCGCCTGGCAAAATTCAAGAACGAATTCTCAATCATCGATGCCAGCGACCGTGACGATGCTGCCGCCAAGGCTGTTGCCGAGGTGCGTGAAGACCGCGCTCAAGTGCTCATGAAGGGTCTTTTGAACACCGACAACCTGTTGCGTGCTGTGCTCAACAAGGAAACAGGCATCCTGCCCAAGGGTAATGTGCTCACCCACGTGACCGTTGCCGACATTCCCGAACTGAAGCGCCTGCTTCTCTTCACCGATGCGGCTGTTATTCCTAACCCCACTTGCGAGCAACGCATCGAGCAAGTGAAATATATCACCAAGATTGCTCATGCCCTCCACATTGAGGAACCTAAAATTTCGCTCATCCACTGCTCGGAGAAGGTTGACGAGCGTCACTTCCCCTGCACAGCCGACTATGTTGCCATCAAGGAACTCGCCGCCAAAGGCGAACTGGGCAAGTGCATCGTTGACGGTCCTCTCGACCTGAAGACCTCACTGTGCTACGAGAGCATGCACCACAAGGGCATTAACTCGCCCATCAATGGCGAGGCCGACGCTGTGCTCTTCCCAGAGATTGAGAGTGGCAACGTGTTCTACAAGACTATTACCTTGCTTTGCCATGCTCAGACAGCAGGCCTGCTGCAAGGCGCCAAGGTTCCTGTAGTTCTCCCCTCTCGCGGCGACAGCATCGAGTCGAAGTTCTATAGCCTGGCTGTGGCCTCGGCAATCTAATCATTCCAGGCAACATTTCATTTTCCCTAAATTAACAATTATCATAAACAATAAAAACAACTATGCGTATACTTGTAATAAACCCAGGTTCCACTTCAACCAAGTTTGCCGTTTATGAAGGCGAAACTCCTCTGTTGCTCCGTTCTATTCGTCACAAACCCGAAGAGCTGGCTCCCTACAAAAACATCTTGGACCAGTTTGACTTCCGCTACAACCTTGTGATGAACGAGATTAAGGTGACCAATGTTGATTTCAACTTCAAGGCTGTTATTGGCCGTGGTGGACTAGGCAAAGCAGTTCCCGGTGGTGTGTATGAAATAAATGAGAAAATGCTTGAGGACACTCGCAACTCACCACGCGAGCACGCTTGCAACTTGGGCTGCCTTATCGCCCACAAGATTGCCCAGCAGATTCCCGGCTGCCGCAGCTTTATTGCCGACCCCGTTGTTGTTGACGAGCTCAACGATTACGCACGCATCTGCGGTATTCCAGAGATTAAGCGCGTGAGCATTTGGCATCCACTCAACCAGAAGGCTATTGCTCGCCGCTTTGCCCGTGAGATTGGCAAGAAGTATGAAGAGATGAACCTCATCATCTGCCACCTGGGTGGTGGTATCTCGGTTGCTGCCCACGAGAAGGGTGTGGCTGTTGACGCTCCCAACGCTCTTGACGGCGAAGGCCCCTTCACTCCCGAGCGCGCCGGCACAATTCCGGCAGCCGACTTGGTACGCCTGTGCTTCAGCGGCAAGTACACCAAGGAAGAGATTCTAAAGATGATCACCGGCAAGGGTGGTTTGAACGCCCACCTTGGCACTACCGACTTGATGGAGATTGAGGACCGCATCAGCAACGGCGACAAGCACGCCAAGCTTATTCTCGATGCCATGATTTATCATGTGGCTAAGCAAATTGCAGCCGAGAGTGCTGTGCTTTGCGGCAAGATTGACGCTATCCTGCTCACCGGTGGCATGGCTCACAGCGATTATCTCACTGGAGAGTTGCGCAAGCGCATCGACTTCTTGGCTCCCACCTACTGCTTCCCAGGCGAAGATGAGATGGGCGCTCTGGCAGGCAACGCAGCAGCTGTGCTCAAAGGCAAGCGCGAAGCTAAAGAGTACAAGTAATGCGCAATGCGTAATTAAGCATGTGATTATAAATAAATTAAGCGTCACTCGGTGAGTGACGCTTAATTTATTATCGCAATGGAATGATATATCACTTATAGCGCAAGAAACTGTAGCCGAAGCGCTCGCATGCAGCACGCTCCAGAGCCTCGCGGTCGTCGGGATGAGCGATTGAGATAAGAGCTCGTGCCCGCTCGGGAAGACTCTTATTGCGCAGGTAAACAATACCATGCTCTGTAACCACATACTGAGTCTGGAACCTGGTGGTCACAACACCGGCACCCGGTGTGAGCTGAGACACAATCTTGCCTTTACCCTTTCCTGTGCGTGAAGGCAACGCGATGAATGTCTTGCCTTCAGGATTAAGAGCAGCACCATACATAAAGTCGTGCTGACCTCCCACGCTTGAGAAAATCATGGTTCCAATGCTATCGGCACACACCTGTCCGGTGATGTCGACCTCGATGGCACTATTGATGGCAATAGGCTTTGGATTTTGACGGATGATTTGCGGATCGTTGGTCCATGCCACATCGTAGAACTCCACATCCTCGTTATAGTGCAGGAAGTCGTACATGCGTTTTGAGCCAAGCGCCAAACTTGCCACACTCTTGCCGGGACGAATTTTCTTGAGACTATTGTCAATAACACCCTCCTCGATGAGACGCACCACACCGTCGGTCATAGCCTCGGTGTGTAATCCCAGGTGCTTGTGGTTCTTGATACCCGCAAGCACAGCATTGGGAATGCCACCCACACCAATCTGCAGTGTTGCTCCATCGGGAATCTCGGCAGCGATATAGCCACCTATTGCACTCTCGATGGGAGTAGACTCACCAAACTCCATTGCCAATGGTGGCTCGTCGCAGCGAACTGCGGCTGCAATTTGGCTCTCATGAATTTTGGCCGCGCCACACAAGTAGGGCATGCTGTCATTGATTTGAGCAATGATAGTTTTCGACATCTCCACAGCGCTAAACGCCAGGTCGGCACTCATGCCGTAGCTGCAATAGCCGTCCTTGTCGGGAGGTGAGCAATTGAGGAAAGTGACGTCGAGAGGCAGCTGCTTGCTGCGGAACAGGAATGGAATCTCGCCAAGGAAAGCGGGAATCACCTCGCCATAGCCCTGTGCCACCCACTTGCGCTGGTCGCCACTAAGGAAAAGGCTCTTGGTGATAAACGAATCCTTATACTCGGGATTGCAAAGCGGGCACTCGCCATAGGGCACATTGAATGCCGAATAAACCACAACATCGCGCAGTTCACCGGCTCGACGAGCCAGCGCAGCTTGCAACACAACCGGGATGGCAGTGCTACCCATGCAATAGACGTGGTCGCCACTCTTGACAAGGCGAACAGCCTCGTCGGCAGTCATGTAATTCATTATTTCTTGCTTTTTTGAAGTTCAACAAAGATTCCCAGTCGCTCGTCGAGGGCTTGAATGTGCCACTCGCTGTTAAGCTGCGACACGCAAGCCCTGATACCAGGCTGCTTGCTGCCGGTGGTGTTGAGGGTGATTGCCGAGATACCACACAGCAACAGGTCGTTAAGCAACTGCTGGTCGCTCATGCCCTCGTAGCCAATAGTGTAATAAAATCCATCGGCCAAGTCCTGATCGCCATCCTTATCATAGATGATGTTGAAGCCATGCTTGATGAAGATTTCCTTGGTTATCTTCGCTCTGCGGCCATACTCACGCACCTCATCAACAAACTTGTAGGTTCCATCGGCAGCGGCCTTCATCATCGCCGACAGTGCATGCTGTGCCGAGTGAGATGTTCCCGACGATGCCACATAGAGATAGGTGAAGATGAAGTTGTCGCCCATGCGGCCAATTCCGTAGCGCTCGCGCAGAGCAGGATACTCGCGATTGAAGAGCTTGTTGCTGAATGCAACCACGGCAATGCGCTCGCCCGCATAGCTGAACACCTTAGAACCCGAAATCATGAAGACGTAATTGTCGGTATAGCGAGCGACAGTTGGCTGGAAGGGAGGCTCAAACGGTACCGACTTGTCGGTGCGGAAGTCCATGCACATGTAGGCATGGTCCTCAAGAACTATCATGTCATATTTGTTAGCCATCTCGCCAATAATCTGCAATTCCTCGTCGGTGAGGCACACCCACGATGGATTGTTGGGATTAGAATAAACGATAGCCACAATATTGCCCTTGGAGCAATACTCCTCGAGCTTGCCGCGAAGTTTTGCACCACGATAGTCATAGATATCAAACTGCTCATGTTTGATGCCCTGCACCTGAGCTTGCATCACATGAGGAGCAAAGCCTGGATTCACATAGAGAATGGTATCTTTCTTGGGGTCAAGCTGTGAGCACTCGAGCATTAGGTTCATGCCAGCCTGCATCGAGCCAACAGTAGGAATAATGCACTCGGGAGCTATGTCAACATCAATAAAAGCCTTGATAAATCGCGAGGCATTCTCCTTGAGCTCGGGCAGACCGCTGATGGCCGGATATATGCTGGCAATGCCATTGTCGAGTGCAGCCTTTTGGGCATCAACTCCCACTTGGCCCGGTGCTAAACCAGGAACGCCCACCTCTAGACGAAGGAACTTCTCGCCGGCTGCTTTTTCCATCTCGGCAGCGATAGCGGCGCATTGGCGTATGGTTGTTCTTGACACATCGGTCACATCGCGCTTAGCCAGAATATCGTCGAGAACTTGTTGTTTTATAGGAAAATTCATAGTTTTTTTAGTTTTCAGTTATCAGTTTTCAGTTTAGTAGAATAGCTGTTGAGTAGTAAAAATAGTTGAGTAATATAGTAGTAGTTGAATAGTAAAATAGTTAAGTGAAATAGTTATGGTTTCTCATTTTAATAGTTAGAAATCGGGTAACACCCTCACTCCACTATTCTACTACTCAACTATAAAACCGTCTATGCTTGGTTATTTATTTTTTTGTGCAAAGTCATATCCAGCCTTGAATGCAGCGACATTGGTCTCAACTATTGCTTCACCCTTGCTGGCGAAAACATTAGCGATACCCTCGAGCAATTGCTCGGGCTTGAGCATCTCAAGAACCGATGCCGCAGCACCCAGCAGCACCATGTTGGCACTGCGTGGCGATTTAACGTCCTTGGCAATGGCGTCGACGTCGATCATTATCACGTTGCCCAGTTTCTTGAGTTCCTCATTAACTTTTTCCATTTCGGGATAATTAGGAATGTTAACGAATGGAGTGGTGTTAGTGATTACCCAGCCTTTTGGGTTGAGATATTGCACATATCGCAAGGCCTCCATTGGTTCAAGGGAAATGATGAGGTCGCAAGCACCATGAGCGATAAGGTCGCTCGAGATGGGGTCGCTCGAGAGCCTGAGGTTGCTCTGCACGTCACCGCCACGCTGGCTCATTCCGTGAACCTCGGCCTGCTTGAGGTGAATGCCCTCTTTCAGGGCCGCCCAACCAATGATAGTAGCAATGGAGAGGATTCCTTGTCCGCCCACACCGCAAAGTATTATATCTTGTTTCATGATTCTTTCGTTTTAATAATTTTGATGGATGTGGATAGATTATTTCTGAGCTTTGGCTTTAGCGTGACGCTTAGCTGTCTGTATACACTCGCGGCGAGCGATAATCACCGACACGCCCTTGTAATTGATTTCCTCGTCAATAACCTTCTCCATGTCGGGATAGTTCTTGGGAAGAGGAACGATTACGCGCACGTGAGCAGGGTCAACACCCACGCCGTAGCAAATTTGTTCCAGGCGTCCAGTGCCAGCCGAGTCCTGACCTCCAGTCATACCGGTAGTCAAGTTGTCGCTGATGCACAGGGTAATGTTGGCATTCTTGTTGACAGCATCGAGCAATCCGGTCATTCCACTGTGAGTGAAAGTAGAGTCACCAATCACAGCAACCGATGGATGCACGCCCGACTTGCTAGCACCAATTGCCATAGTGAGCGAGGCGCCCATCTCAACGCAAGTTTGGAACGCATGGAATGGAGCCAGCCAACCCAGAGTGTAGCAACCGATATCGGCAAAGACGCGTGCGGTCTCATAGTTCTTGAGAACGTTGTTCAACGCAGTGTAGAAATCGCGGTGACCGCAACCCTGGCACAATGCAGGTGGACGTGGAACAGTGTTTTGAGCGGCCGGATGAGCAGCCATGGGTTCCAGGCCCAATGCGGCGCGCACGCAGTCGGGGTTGAGCTCACCAGTGCGAGGCAGGGTTCCATCGAGTCGACCCTTAATCTCAACAGGAGTGTCGAGCACACCACGAATCACTTTCTCAACCAGAGGTTGTCCCTCTTCTATCACCATGATGCTCTTGCACTCAGCAGCCATGCGGCGCACGAGTTTCTTGGGCAATGGATATTGAGTAATCTTGAGAATGGGGAATGGGCAGCCTTCAGGGTAGTTCTCCATGAGATAGTTATAGGCTATGCCGCATGTAATGATTCCCATCGAGTGGTCATTACCATCAATATATTTGTTTTGTACCATTGTGCAGGCATCTTCCTCAAAGGCGAGAATATCCTTCACAAGCTGGTCGTTGCGCATGCGAGCGTTAACAGGAAGTGTTACCCACTGGCGTGGATTCTCGGGGAAGTGAATCTCATTTTGCTGCAGTTGGTCGCTAGTCTCAACGATAGCACGTGAGTGGGCCATGCGAGTGGTAAGGCGCATGAGCACCGGGATGCGGTTCTTCTCGCTGTAGTCGAATGCGCAGCGCACCATGTCGTAGGCCTCTTGCTGCGATGCCGGCTCGAAACATGGCATCATGGCAAAGTCGGCATAGAAGCGAGAATCTTGTTCGTTTTGTGACGAGTGCATCGATGGATCGTCGCAAGCGACAACCACCAAGCCACCGTTGGCACCGGTGACAGCGCTGTTAACGAAAGCGTCGGCACACACGTTCATTCCCACGTGTTTCATGCACACCATTGCGCGCTTGCCGGCATAACTCATGCCCAGCGCCTCCTCCATAGCGGTCTTCTCGTTAGCACTCCACTGGCAATGAACATTGCCGGCGCGAGCGATCTCACTCTTTTGAATAAACTCTGTAATCTCGGTCGATGGGGTACCAGGATAAGCCCACACACCGCTTAATCCGGCATGCAATGCACCAAGTGCCAAGGCCTCATCGCCAAGTAGCAAATGTTTAGTTTTCATCTAGAAAATAGAATTTGTTGTTTATGTTATGTGTATTGTGAAAATACCAGTGAATCAGTCCCTCTCCAGGGCACTTTTCAAAATTTTGCACTAAATTACTGCTTTTTCTTGAAACAGCAAAATATAACCGCCTTTTTTCACTTTTTTACACAAAATCACTTCCTGAACCACAATAAAATGAACCAAAATAAGGCTTCTTATTTTGGTTCATTTCGCTCATTGGGACATAACAAGTCGCTATAGATACAATGTTAATTTTTAATTATTTTAGTTGTAGATATGCTGCCATCGTTGTAGGTTGTAACTTTTATGTTCACACCGTTCCATGGCGAAGAGCTGCGCATGCCAGCCATGTTGACATATTCGACCTTAACAATCTCTTTATTGACCACGACAGAGCCAATGCCGCTTGTGGGCAAGTGATTGTTAAACCACTCGATGTTGTTCAGCAATGAGTTCTTTAGCCTTGTAACTCTTTCTGCAATAGTTTGTTGGTCGGTCCAGTTCCATCTTATTTTTTCTTGTTCAAAAGCTTCGCTACAAGGTAACAGATGTTCGTCGATGTAGTTCATCCATGGCTGCACTTCATCAGGGTAGAACTCATGCCATGCGTTTACCACGGCTGCTCCAAAATCATCATCTTTTATTAGTTCACCTATCCAGTGTGGAATAAAGTTATAGGAGGTCTTCATCCTGAAGGTGTAATCGGTCTTAACACGCTGGTTACATGATAAATCCCACAATGGTCCCGCCACCCAACGGGCATCGTCGGTCCAGTCTTTGTGCAAATAGAAACTACCATGAAAACCATCGCTATTGTCAAGCACTTCTTGGATAATGAAATAGCGCGCCATAGCATCCACGTCGATATACTGTTCCCACGTGCTGTGGTCTTTATCGGGATTATAAACAGCATCGTTAATGCGTTGAAACTCTTCGGTAAGCCACGTTCTTTGACCCGAAGACAACGCCTCGGGCGAGTGGTAAGTGATGCGCAGAGGCCACATATTGTTCTCACTAATGAATATCTGGTTTTTCTCATAGTAGTTGTCCACTTCCACGAGCCAGCCATAAGGAATTGAACCCTCATCGTCATTCAAGTCGGGTTGCTCATAAATATCAAGACGATTTTTCCCAATGCGATTTGTCTCGGTGAGAAAATAAATTCCCTGGTAATCACCATTCAGCACAACCTCCACAGGCCTCGCAGATGGCGTCCAGTCCATCCCCATAATATTGCCCAGCCTAAAGCCGGCAATCGTTGGTTCATTAAATTTGAGCAGAGCCCAATGCTTGTTGGCATTCATGCCAAGTAGCGGAGCCTTCTCTCCAAGCTTGATTTTATAGGGCTTTTTAGTTCCTTTCCATGAGGAATGACCCCTGCCTTTAATTTCAAGGGCCATAGGGTTTTCGGCCGAACCGATATTCATATCGGGCTCTTGATAATCAACAAGATAATAAGTACCAGGAATGTAATATTCTTTGGATGTAATAGCCCTGTGACCATCAGTCTCAATGTAGACAATGGGCAACGTGCCGGTTTGTCCCATCACAACTAATGTGCCGAGCATAATGACAAATGCAGTCATAATCATCCTGGCAAAAATACTAGGTTTAAACCAACGCATTTTTCTTTTAGACCTATTAAGTTAAATTTAGCATATTGATTCAAGACTAGGCATGTAGCGCCGCTGGATGGCTTCGGCAATGGCGGTTGCCACTTCCATCTCGCTAAGGGCGATGCTCTCTCCGAAGTTATAGAGCAGCTTTATTTCCTCGGGCGCAATCTTCTTGTCGCTCATGACAATGCTAATCATGTATTCAAGCAGTGCCACGCGCACACCGGGATTAATCTTGAGTATGTTCTCAACCGAGTCGTTAAAGATGGCAGGAATGTCGCCTTTAGCAATCTCTTCCAGATACTGTCGTGGGAAAATCTTGAGCGCCGCCAGTGTTTCAATCACTTGATTCACTTCTTCCTCATGCACCTCTCCATCGCAATTGACCACAATGAGTCCCGCCGAGGCAATGAAGCGTGCCATGTACTCATCCATCTCGTCGTCGCCCACCTTGAGCAAGATAGTGATTAACTCGTCCATGCCTTCTTGCAGTTCTTTTTGAGTCTTGACTGTGGCAAAAAGATTGAGGGCCTGCACCCGGATAGGATTAACCGGATGTGACGAACGGCTCACTCCCTTGCCCTTGAGGAAGTACTCCAATCGCTTGGTGTTGTCGGCAATGAGTGCATCGATGCTCACGTTCATCTTTTCCAAGTCAAGGCCCGACGCCATCTTGAAGAAGGCGGTGACGCACACACCCAAATCCTCGGTAGCCATGTAGCCATAGCGGTCGGCAACGAGCTCGGCAAGCTGCTCATGCAAGCGAATCTTGTATTGCAAGGTCACAGGCACTGCGGCTTCGGGTGGAAAGACGAAATTAATCAGCCTTGCCAAGGCTGTGTCTTTATTGATAAGGTGCCCCAGCTCATGCCCAAGGACAAAACGGAGTTCGGCTTCGCTCATCAGTGTAAACAGCTCACTGTTAACATTGACGATGTGAGGTTTCCCCTCCTCCTCGGCAGCCACCGAGAATGCGTTAACCTCCGAGTCGCCAGTGATGTAGAAGTCGACCGGATCGTCGAATCCAAGTTTCTTTTTCACATCCTGGCACAAGGCATAGAAGTCGGGCAACAGTTCCTGCTGCACCTTGAGACTGTGCCCTTCCATGCTACTGCGCCAGTATGCATCGCTACTTGATATTTTCATCTTTCGCAGCACTTCTTCCACCACGCCGCCTTGCAGGGCATTGTATATTTGTTCACCAATCTGTTTCTCCAGTTTTATGGTCGGGTTCAATTTTCGTTTGCTCATAATCAAAGTTCATTGTTAATTATCAAGGTAAAAAAGCATTATTATTAGCATTAAAGTAATGATTTATCAACCATCTGCCTGAGTTGCGCGTTAGTAAAATCAATGTCAAGAGTCTTTCCGCTCGCCTTGCCCTTGTAGCGGTAGCGCACTCCCTTGCCGGCCTTTATCACCTGCTTGAAAAACATTCCGGCCGACGATTGCACATCGCCCATAGCATCGCGAAGGCCACGACCTATGTTATCCACATAGGTGGCGCGCTGGTTCTCCATCTCGTCGATAGTGAGTTGCGAGTCGTCAATCTCGTAATTATAGGTCATATAATCGCCATCGATTGTTGTGCTCAGCAGAGTTGTCACCGCGTCGACTTGCATGGGCAGACTGGCGTTGGTAATTTCCATTTGTATGGCAAGTTGCTCACTAATGCCTACAGGTTGCTTTACAGCTTGCTTTAGTTCGTCGTTATTGAGAGCCACCTCAATGTGGTCATTGGTCTTTTCACTTTCAAAAACAGCCTTGAGACCATATCCACTCGAGAGAATCAGGTCGAGCACTTCGTTCTTGCCACCTTGATTTTGTCCGAAATAAGACATCTTCCATGCGCGCTTGATGATGTCTCCCTTATTCTTGAGCACACCAATGGGAAACAATTCGTCGTCGGTTGTGTAATGAATAATCACCATGCCATCATGGCACTCAATGCTCGTGGCAATGCCAAAGTCGAAACGCGCAGGCAGTTCATCGTTAGCCTGCTTAACCATTTTCTCGAGTTCCCAATGCTGCGAGTTGCAAGAAGTAACACACATTGCCATCACAACAAGCAATAGTGTAAAGAGTTCTTTCCTAAGTTTTATCATAATCTAATTTCATCTTGATTTATGTGACAAATATAGATAGTATTTTTGACACATCAAAATTTTTAATTTATTTTCAATCCACATCAACATGATGAAACCAATTTAAAAACATAGACCTCAAACAAGAAAAACACATCAATAAGTGGTATATTATTTTTAAAATATGTACCTTTGCAGTCGATTTATCGAAAACTCAGTAACACAAACACAGATAACAGATAATGGAACAAAAAGTAAGGGTTAGATTTGCCCCATCCCCCACTGGACCGCTGCACATAGGCGGTGTGAGAACAGCACTCTATAACTACCTCTTTGCTCGTCAGCATGGCGGCACAATGATACTTCGCATTGAGGACACCGACAGCACCCGCTTTGTGCCCGGTGCCGAGGATTACATCAATGAAGCCCTGCAATGGCTAGGCATTGGCATTGATGAGGGAGTGCGCGAAGGCGGCAACTATGGCCCCTACAAGCAGAGTGAGCGCCGCGATATCTATCGCAAATATGTGAATCAACTTCTCGACGACGGAAAAGCATATATTGCCTTTGACACCCCCGAGGAACTTGATGCCAAGCGCAAGGAGATTGCAAATTTCCAGTATGATGCAAAAACCCGTGGCATGATGCGCAACTCACTGACCATGAGCAAGGAAGAAGTTGACAAACTCATTGCCGACGGCGAAAAATATGTGGTTCGCATTCTCATTGAGCCCAATCGTGAGGTTAAGGTTAACGACTTGATTCGTGGCGAGGTGACCGTCAACAGTTCGGTTGTTGACGACAAAGTGCTCTACAAGAGCGCCGATGACCTTCCCACCTACCATCTTGCCAACATCGTTGATGACCACCTGATGGAGGTGAGCCATGTGATTCGTGGTGAGGAGTGGCTGCCTAGCGCACCGCTGCATGTGCTCCTTTACGAGGCCCTTGGATGGAAAGAGTCCATGCCTCAGTTTGTACACCTTCCATTATTGCTCAAGCCCGACGGCAAGGGCAAGCTCAGCAAGCGCGACGGCGACCGTCTGGGCTTCCCTGTGTTCCCACTAGAGTGGCACGACCCCATGAGCGGCGACATCAGCAGCGGCTACCGCGAGCGTGGCTACCTGCCCCAGGCTGTTGTGAATTTCCTGGCATTGCTTGGATGGAATCCCGGCGACGACCGTGAAATATTCTCGATGGACGACCTCATCAAGGAGTTCTCGTTTGACCACTGCTCGAAGAAGGGCGCCAAGTTCGACTTCGAGAAGGGCAAGTGGTTCAACCACGAGTATCTCATCAATATGGATGATGCCAAGCTTGCCGAGCTTTTCAAGCCCGAGCTCTCCAAGCATGGCGTTAACGCCTCACAGTTCAGCGATGACTACATTACCCGCGCAGTGGGCATGATTAAGACCCGCATCAGCTTTGTGGGCGACATTTGGGACAACGCCAAGTTCTTCTTCCAGGCACCCACCGAGTATGCCCCCAAGGACATCAAGAAGCGCTGGAAAGAAGACACTCCCGAGACCATGCATCGCCTCATTGAGGTAATAAAAGGCCTTGACGACATGACCAGCGCCCACGCCGAGGAAGTGGTGCTTGGCTGGATTAAGGACAACGAGCTGCACATGGGTAACGTAATGAATGCCTTCCGCCTCACCGTCGTGGGCGAGTGCAAGGGGCCTCACATGTTTGACATCGCCGAGCTAATGGGCAAAGACGAAATCATCGCACGCATCGAGCGCGGTATTGAGAATATAAAACCAGCGGTTGAATAATTCATGCTTAAAAGACTGTTTTTCATATTGATTGCCGGAGCTTGTGCATTATCAACAAGTGCGCAACAGCTGGAGTGGAGCGTGGACATGAATGCCGTGCTTAATAACCGCGAAGGAGGCAACAATGAAACACCGGCCCAAACGTTTATTT
>DGWL01000018.1 GCA_002396125.1 Porphyromonadaceae bacterium UBA4259 | reverse complement strand
CTATGAGCATTATGTGAGGTATGCCAGCTATGCCATAGAGATCGGTAGGCTCGGTGGCATAATGGTCGGGGACAATGACATGCCATGGGATTGAGAGCTGCTTAATGGCCGCTTTAGTATCATCGGGTTTATCCCACACTGCCACGCCAATGATTTGCAACCCGTGGCCATTGTATTTTTCATAGAGTTTCATGAGCGAGCCCTTGATTTCCATGCGACACGGGCCACACCAACTTGCCCAGAAGTCGACCAGTGTAAAACTCCCATCACGACCCACATAGTCGCTGAGCTTTTCTATCTTACTACCATCAGTGCGCAAAGAAAAATCGGTGAAGCGTTTTCCCTCGGCAGTGTTTTCAACCGCAACAGCATCGGCGCGCGCCTTTTTCACCCGCTTAAGGTTTAGGAAACACTTGGGTGCTGTTGCAAAAATCGAGTCAATCTGGCTGAGGTTAAACCCACCAAAATTAAGGAACTGTGTGAACGCCCATCCTCCCATAGCATTATCGCTGTTGGAGGTGTAGGCCTTGTGGAAAATGGCAAGTTGTTGCTTCTCGAGCTTGGCATTTATCTTCTCGGCCTCGTCTTCGGTAATTGACTCTTCGTTGAGTTTAACACCTATCCGCTCCCACTCGGCATCAAGCTTGTCAAGTTCATTATTAATGGCATTAAGCCGGTCATTAAGTGCGGTGCCATGGGCAGTAACATTGTCGGCACCCCATTCCACGTTAATTTCACCAGGCTCAACAATAAAGCCATAGCGATTGCCGTCAACAATTAGACGAGCGAAAAATGCTGTGTCAACACTTGTTTCCAACGCAAGATGCTTTTCTATCACGGTGACGCTGTCGATAGTGTCGCCAGTGTCATAATTGGTTAAATAGGCCTTCTTGCCATCGAACGAATGATCGGCAAAGTTTACACTAATCTTGGCATTCTGCACGCATGATACCAATAATAGGCATAATGCCATGATAGCCAGTAAAGATGTTCTTTTCATTTTTCTAGCCATTATTTTATAATTGAATTATAGATAACCGATTGTGAACCGGTGCGGGCATTTACTTTGCCTACTGCGGGGTTGCCTCGCTCAGGACAAACGCTATTGGCAAGGAAGATGAAAATAGTATCGGTCTTTGGGTCGACCCAAAAGCAGGTGCCAGTGAAACCTGTGTGACCAACAGTCTCGGGCGACGCTTCCTCGCAAGTGTTTGACCAGTCGGGTCGGGCCACATTAGGCTTGTCAAAGCCCAAGCCGCGGTGAGAGTTGGGACTCTTCGACTTGAGAAAAGTGTCGACTGTTGATTTCTTAAGAATCTCTTCACCGCCATATTTTCCTCCATTGAGCCACATCTGGAAAATTTTAGCAAGGTCGTTGGCATTAGAGAAAAGGCCAGCGTTTCCTTGCACACCACCCGAGAAAGCAGCCAGTTCGTCGTGCACATAGCCATGAATGTGTTGCTTGCGCAGGTAGGTATCCACCTCGGTGTAGGCTATGTCGTCACGCTTAAACTTGCTTAGCGGGCGATAGGTAGTGTGGTAAGAACCCAGAGGCTCAAATATATTGGCATCGACATACTGATCGAGCTGCTTGTGAGTGATGCATTGCAGCGCATTGGCAAGAAGGCAAAAATTCAAGCAGCTATATAAATAATTCTTGTTAGGTCTTAGCTTTGAATGATAAATGCGGTTCATTATAGAATCGTAGGTAACCTTGCCACCATAGATACCATCGGCAATAGCGATGTTCAGTTCCTTGGTGGGATGGTCGCTAAGAATATCGGTGCGCAACTTTGCATTTTTGTTGCCATAGGCATTTTTCATCACCTTAATGCTGTTAACCTCGCTGGGCTTATCGGTTATTAGACGCCCTGTGTAGGTGCTTGGGTCAAACATCATCTCCCACATGCTCAACGATGGCTGCATACCAGTTTCGTGATAGAGCAACTGGCGAATAGTGAGGTCGCTCTTGTCGGTATCGCGCAAGCCTGGAATATACTTGCTGGCACGCTCATCGAGTTTAATCTTGCCCTGGTCGTAGAGTTTCATGATGCCACTGAGTGTGCCCGAGGCCTTTGACACTGAGGCTAGGCCGAAGAGGGTGTTCTCGGTAACAGGAATACCCGAGTTGTAGTTAATTTCCCCATGAGCTTTATCATATACCACCTTGCCGTGCCGCGCAACAATCACCTGGCAGCCGGGAAACGCTTTCTCTCTAATACCCAAATTGCAGATAGAATCAAGTTTACTAACGAGATTGGGGTTAAATCCCACCTCAACCGGCAACGTGTAACCCAATCTCACAGCATCGAGCTTAATGCCTGCTCCGGCACGCAGAGCCTTGTTGTTCTCGTGCGACTTGATTGTGACAGGAAGCACTCCAGTGGCAGCACTGCCACCAAAAATGGTTTGCGCCACATAGTCTTGCCACACTTCATCGTTGCCATAACCCAGCACAAGAGCATCCACATGCTTGTCGGTAACCAAAGCTGCATAATCATTGAGCCTCTCGGGTGAATCAAGAACAGCCAAAACCGTTTTTTTGAATCGCTTTGCAACAGCTAGAGCATTCTCAATATTCTCAACTCCGCTCACGGCAATAATCACACGCTCATTGTCATGCGAAGCCATTAAAGCGGCAGTCGAAGTGTAGGGTGTTGTTGCCGCATACTTGGCACAGCGTTTCAAGAACATGTTGTCAAGACCTGTTCCCAAACCCAATGCGAGCACTGGAATGCGCCCTTTTTCAAGATTAGCGACAGGTAACATGTTATCATCGTTGGTAACTACAGTGACAGCCGCCGCAATGAGCCGCCGATTAAGATCTTGTGCCTGCTGGGTGTTAATTTTCTCTTTAATATTTCTTAAGTCAATTGCTTTCTTGCCGTTATCGACTACACCAAGAGCATACTTGTAGCGAAGCATCTTCTTGCATCGAGCCTCAATATCGTTCCATGAGATTGTTCCAGCTGCTATTGCATCTTTCACGGCATTAATGCCTTCTCGCAAATCGGCCGGCATGAGAAGCACGTCGTTGCCTGCGAGAATGGCATTGACACATGGGTTGCCTTCCACGGCCTTGGCACCTTCCATATTGAGAGCGTCGGTGAAGATGAGACCTTCAAAGCCAAGGTCGTTTTTCAACATACCATTAATACACTGTGGCGACAACGAACATGGCATAGTGCCGTCGTCAAGGAAATTTACATCGATGTGAGCGGTGAGCATTCCACCCAAACCCGACTCAATATATTTTTTGAAAGGCACCAAATCATATAATAGCATTTCCTGCAACGACTTGTCAACAATGGGTAATTCCTTGTGAGAGTCGGCAACAGTTGAACCATGGCCAGGAAAATGCTTGGCGGTTGAAAGCACTCCCCCATCCTCAAGCCCCTTGGCAAAAGCAACACCATTTCCAGCAACAGCATCGGGGTCATAACCGAAAGAACGGCTACCCACAACGGCGCCACTGCGGTCAAGCACATCAAGCACCGGAGCGAAATTCACATGCACCCCCATCAATCGGCACTGGCGCGCAACCTCTCGCCCATATTCATACAGCAACTTGTCATCACTCACCCCTCCCAGCATCAAGTTGCGAGGGAATGGTGGTGCATCAACCATGCGCATTGTCAACCCCCACTCGGCATCAAGAGCAATCATCAACGGAACCGACGCTAGTGACTGTGCATAATTGTTAACGCGAGCCTGAGTGATAATATCGGTTTTCTCATAGATAAGCCCTCCCACCTTAAGTTCCTGAACATATTGCTTGATAATCATGCGTGTGTTCTGGGTGGTATCGGGGGTGACAGCCATAATCATTATTTGAGCAATGCGCTCATCGGGAGTGAGCTTGGAGTAAGTTGAATTGACCCACTTCTCCATTGCTTGCGAGTTGGCACGGTTGAGAATCGCCGGATGAACGGCCAGTGCTTGCTGCGCCACAATTATGAGCGCGGCAAGCACCAAAGCAAGAGATTTTAAACGCTGCATTGTCATTTTTCCCTGGTAGAGATTTATATAGTTTTATTTACTTGTGAATCATGCGAATTGTCTCACTGGCATCAACCACGCGATTCTCACGAGTGAGCTTCTTGATATATTCCTTCATGTGCTCACCATAGGGCACCGTGTCGACAAAGAGGCGCGGTCCCCTGCCAAGAGCTTCCATGTGGTCGCCACCATTGGCAAGATAGTCGATAGTTCCTATTTTATAAGTCTTGTTGGGGTTGATTTTCTTGCCATTGAGTTTAGCCGAAGTAATCTTGGGGTTGTCAAGGCTACCGGTGAACTCAACTTTAAATTCCTTGCTCACGGCATCGCCACCACGAGTGGCCATAACACGCAATGCCTCGAGCAAGTCGCTACCCTTCACCTCAATAACGAGGAAACGGTTGTCGAAGGGGAACATCGAGCCCATGAGACCCTCGGTAACATCACCCTTTGGCATAGGCTGGCGAATTCCTCCCTTGTTCATTATCACACCATCAAGCTTGAGGCCACTAATGCCCGGAAGCATTTCCATCACGGCGTCGCATAGCCAATTTTGAGAAGGCTGGTCGCCATCACCCATAGCACGAACCGAGCGTCCAAGCACATTGCCCATCACACTGTCGACCTTGAACTTGTAGGGCTTGAGCCATGCTTCAAATGCCGGATAATGAGCTTTAGCGTCAAACGACTTGTCAAGCTTGATTTGGTCATATTTCACCGAGAAGTCATCAAGATCGATATCATAGACAGCAACATACTTGCCATGCTTTCCATTTTGACCAATGGTGACAATCTTGCCGTCGGCATTACGCACCTGCGTGCGAGGGTCACCGGGTTTCAATAGAGTGTGAGTGTGACCACCCACTATCATGTCGATGTAATGCGAGCGAGATGCAATGATTGAATCTCCCACTTGCCCAACCGTTTCGGGGTAATAACCGATGTGTGAAACCATGATTGTAAAATCAACCTTTTGCACCTCTTTGAGATATTTAGCGGTTGCCTCGGCCACCTCACAATTGTCAAGATATAGCATACCGGCATATTTGTCGTCGCTTATCAGTCCCTTAGGATCAACATTGATACCAAAGAAGCCAATGCGTTTCCCTGCAACAGTTCTGATGCAATAGGGCTGTAGCACATCGGCAAGCTTAGTGTTGCTGAAATCATAGTTTGCCGACATTTTCACGGCCTTGATTTTCTTGTAATGCTGAGTGAGTGACTCCATTCCATTGTCAAACTCATGATTACCGAGCACAATCATGTCATAGCCAAGGCTGTCGATTGCTGCATATTCCACCTCACCACCAAACATTGAGAAGTAGAGCGTGCCTTGAACGGCATCGCCGGCATGAACAGCGATAACGTTCTTGTGGTTGCGGCGCACCTCATCGAAAGCGGCCCTACGGCGCAAAAGTCCTCCCAAGCCATCAGAGGCAGGCTCAATCTGGCTGTGTGTATCGTTAGCGCCCAGCACAATCAAGTGCTCGGCTTGCACATTAGGTATAGCAATCAATGCTATTACACTTGCTAATAATAACTTGGAAATCTGTTTCATATCAAAAGGCGTAAAAATTTAATTATTAATCAACGAAGTTACAAAAATAGAATAAAATACGCATTATAATTATTTGTTTTTTTACATTTTTTAAAAAAGAAGATTATCAAAGTTTTGTTCCATGACTTATTTTCAATAATTTTGCACAAACAAAAAATGATAAATCAATGTCTCTGAGCAACGATTTCATAACACAAATAGAGGCACTACTGCCTGATAGCGAAGCACAGGCAATGCTTGATGCCATCGACCAACGCGACGTGGAGGTTGCGGTGAGGTTTAACAACGCCAAGTGCTCTTCAATGCCCACACGCCTGGAGCAAGTGCCATGGTGCGAGTGGGGAGCCTATCTTGCGCAGCGACCGCAGTTCACATTCGACCCCATGTTGCATGCAGGAGCCTACTATGTGCAGGACGCATCGTCGATGTTTATCTATCACGTGATAAAAAGCCTTGTGCATGCCCCTGTGCGATACCTCGACCTGTGCGCAGCTCCAGGCGGCAAAACCACTGCCGCGTTGCAGGCATTGCCAGCCGGCAGTGCAGTGGTTGCAAACGAGATAGTACCTCCTCGCGCTCATGTGCTGCGAGAGAATGTGATTAAATGGGGGAATCCCGCCTGCATGGTCACTTGCGACACTCCCAAGTCACTAGGGATGCTGACAGGCACATTCGACGTGATTGCCGCCGACGTTCCTTGCAGTGGCGAGGGGATGTTCCGCAAGGACGACGAGGCCATCGCGCAATGGTCGCCTGCCCTTGTTGAGCAATGCGCGGCTCGCCAGCGCGTCATCCTGGCAGATGCGTGGAACGCACTGAAACCTGGCGGATTTCTCATCTACAGCACTTGCACCTACAATCGCCAAGAAAATGAGGAGATGGTGCAATTCATTATTAACGAGCTTGGTGCCACGCAACAAGAGGTTCCCATCCTGTCATCGTGGAACATTCACGGAGCTATAGAATGCGACGTGCCGTGCTATCGCTTCATGCCACACATCACTCGAGGCGAGGGGCTCTTCGTGAGCGTGCTTCGCAAGAATAGTGGCACACTATCGTCAACCTACTCTAAAAAAGACAAAAAGAAAGCCAAGAAATCGTCACAGACAATTCCTGCTGAGGTAAAACAATGGGTAACCGGCAATAACGATTTCACCATGCATGACAACATTGTTTTTGCCATCCCACACGACATTAAAGAGATGGTTGATATTGACACATCTAACATTCATGTAATCAAGCCATTTGGCACAGCATTATGCGAAGATAAGGGAAAGAAAACCGTGCCTTGCCATCATCTTGCCATGAGCATCTTGCTACAGCAAGAGGCATTCCCACTATGTGAAGTAGACTATCACACTGCTATAGCCTACCTGCGAGGCGAAGCACTAGCGATTGACGCGCCTCGAGGCTATGTGTTGGTAACCTACCGCAACGCCCCATTAGGCTTTGTCAACAACTTGGGCAATCGGGCCAACAACCTCTACCCAAAGCCATGGCGCATCAACAGCACACACATTCCCGAGCAAGCACCTGCTATTTCCGGTGAAATCTAAGAGAAGGAGCACCAGGAAAAGTAGCCAAGCAATCCACGTTGCCTTGAGATAAAAAATGCACCCCCATCGCGTGGGAGTGCATTCTTTTTTACGATTCAACTACGCAGGATATAGTTATTTAACAATAACCTTCTTGCCGCCGTTGATGTAGATACCAGGAACTACGGGCTTGCCGTTGAGCCTCTGGCCATTGAGGTTATACCATTCGTTACTCTTAGCGTCAACGCCCACGGTGTTGATGCCGGTTACAGTCTTGGTGATAACCATTGAGAGAGGCTCTTGAAGACCCTTAGCCAGAGTAGACATGGTAGCCTTAACGGTGATGTTGTAGGTTCCACTCTCGGCAACTTGGAAGTTGGAACCGTCCATGAGTGTGATGTCAATGCCCAGCAGGTCATTGTAAATGAGGAAGTAGCCTACCTGGTTAGCATCCTCACCGCCGAAGTACTTCCAGCCGTCGGGAGCAGCAACGTCGGGGGTGACAATCTTGAACTCTGCGCCAGACTCAAGCTCTACTGCGCCGCTAAACTCGGTACCGTCCTCGTTAGCAACGAGCTCGATGCGTCCGCCGTCCTCTTCCTTGTTCCAGCCGTTGAATGTGCCCACTACGTAGAACTCGCTGTACTCGGGAGCTGCGGCCTCTGGAACAGTGGCGTTGGCCGAAACGGGTGCCGACTCGGTCTCACCATAAATTGCAGTTACAGAGCATACATAGTCGCCTGGCTCAAGGCCCTCGATGGTGAAGGTGTTGAATTCGTCATCAATAGTGGCAATCAGCTCACCGTCAAGGTAGATGTTGAATCCATCGGGCTGAGTGCCTGCAGGAGCAGCTGCGGGCTTGTAGGTGATGTCGTCAACGAAGAGTGCGAAGATGTCGTTAGAAGTGTGACGGATAGCGAAATATTTAGTGCCCTCGGGGAGGTCGGCGGTGAACTCGGCCCACTCGGTGGTGGTGCTCGAGAGCGATGCTACCTGAGTGAAGCTGGTAGAAGCGTTGTCGGTAGAAGAAGCCAGCACCTCGAAGGTCTCAGCTCCATACTGGTCGGTGAGCTCGCGAGCCCAGAAGCTGATGGTCTGTGCCTCGCCAGTGAGCTCGGGCGAGATCATCCAGTGGTCGGTAGCACCCTCGGTTACACAGTAGGATGCCATAGCCTGCACGCCACTATGGGGCGCCTGGGAACTCATCAGATTTTGGCTAATGTTAGGTGAATTAGGTGCGAAAACAATCCATGCCATGGCCGAACCAAGATTAGGCACTGTTACGCCTTGGTAACCGTAGGTAGCAGTTCCATTGGCATCATAGAGAGTCCAGTCGCCTATTGCGCCATTGTGCACGCTGGCTGTGATGCCTCCCAGATCGAACTCTGGGAAGATGTCGGTGCTCTCAAAGTCCTCGGTGTAAACCTCGGGAACTTCGGGCATTGTCCAGTTAAGCTCAATTGTTCCGCCTTCGGCACCCTCGGCAGTGAGGTTCTCGGGAGC
>DGWL01000076.1 GCA_002396125.1 Porphyromonadaceae bacterium UBA4259 | reverse complement strand
AGAGGATATTTGCTTCAAGCGTAGTATTTCCATCCTCATTGATCATGAAGAGGAGGGTGGTTCAATGGGATTTATTTTTAACAAGCCCATCGGCTACACCCTGGGCGAAGTGATGCCGGATGTTGAAGGGGCTCAGGATGTGCCACTCTACCTGGGTGGACCGGTGGCTACCAATCAACTGTTTTTCCTGCACACGCTGGGCTCAACGGTCATTCCCGATAGCCTGCAAGTGGCTACTGGGGTGTTCTTCGGCGGTGACTTTGAGGCGGTGAAACTGTTGCTCGCAAGTGGAGAGCAAGTCATGGGCAAAGTGAAATTTATGGTGGGCTACAGCGGCTGGGCTCCGGGTCAGCTCGATGAGGAGGTAAAACGTCATGACTGGGCTGTGCTAAAGCAAAATGCCGCCCAACTAATTTTTCATGAGCAAGACGACAACACGTGGAATAGGGCTGTCGCTCTCTTTGGCGAGCACTACCGCATGTGGTCTAACTGGCCAACCGACGTTACCATGAATTAGTAAAATCACTATGCCTCCTAGCATATTTCAAAGACAATTATCTACAAGAAGTTTTGTTCTTAATTATTAAGGACAATTGCTGGGTGGTCAAACCAAAACAACAAGCCTTGACAAAGAAAACAAAAATTTTTTTGTTGATTTTGTTGTTTTTTGTTGAATTTGTTTGATTATTAATGAATTAGAGTGCCTTGGGTTTGGAATGTTTTCCGCCCGTTGGGCGGAAATTGAAGGTGGTCCGCTGTCAGCACACCGTGCCTGCGGCACGACTTATGCTGCTCACTCCCTCGAGCTAAAGGTTAAAGCTTCGCTAAAATTTTTTTTTATTAAAATTTTAAATTGATTTAATTTTAGCGCCACCGGCGCTTTAATTTCTCGCGTCAGCGAGCTACTTTTCCTGGGCGATTAGTTTAAATTAGCGAAATTAGTGTGCCCTCGCGCCAGCGAGCTTCTTTAAGACAATTAACGACAATATCTTAGTTGATGTTTTATTAAGGACAATTGCTGGGTGGTCAAATCAAAACAACAAGCCCTGACAAAGAAAACAAAAATTTTTTTGTTGATTTTGTTGTTCTTTGTTGAATTTGTTTGATTATTAGTGAATTAGAGTGTCTCTCTAACACTTGTCACATACAAAATAAAAACACTTCAAGTTTAGAATATCAACTGCAGCATTTCCACATCGTGCACCTCGGTGCCGTGGTTAATCCACTTCTTGAGCATGCCGGCGCTGGCAAAGCCATGGCGCTTGAGCAGTGCCACGCACGCTTCGTTACCCACCGGCACCAGGGCGTAAAGCTGAAACAGACCCAGATAGTCACGCACGTAGCCTGTGAAGAGCTTTAGCGCCTCGTTGCCATAGCCCTTGCCCTGATGGTCGCGATCGATGAGAATGCCGAGTTCGGCACGATTATTGAACGGGTCAAGATTGGTGAGGTCGATTGTGCCAATGGGCTCGGCACTCTCGGTGAGCGTGACCATGAGCCTGAGTTGGCGAGTGTTGTAGATGTCGCTGTCGTAGTTTTGTAAATACTGCCAAATGTAGCTCTTGGGCGACGGTCCCATGATGTTGCTCACCGTCCACAACCAGGAGTCGTTTTCCCAGCGGTAGAGGGCATCGAGGTCGGTTGGTTCCAGGCTGCGCAACGTGATCAAGTCGTTGGAGATAATCTTTTTCATAGCTGTGATTAATGTTTTTTTTGTGGTGCTCGGCATTTGGCCGGGCGGTGGTGTGCCGGTTATTGCCTTCAGGTGGCAAATATAGCGATAAAAAACGATAAAAGCACACTTGACCGATGCTTTTTGTGACAGTCGGCTAAAAAAAAGGAAGGCAAAAACATGAGGTTCTGCCTTCCTTTGATGTTGTTTTAGCGCTGTGAGCTACTTGAGCACTTTGTGTGCTTTGTTGCCTTGGCGAATGATGTAAATGCCGTGCTCATTGGCAGTGCCACTCACGCGGCGGCCGTCGAGAGTGTAAATCTCAACGGGAGCCTCATTGCTGTCGATGTTGATATCATTGATAGCGTCAACGTTGTTTTTCTCAACCTCGATGTAGTCGAGCACAAGGTTAAGCTGAGTGGATGGGCTGGTCACATGAATTGCCATGCGGTAGCAGCCGTCGCTCTCGACAGTGAATGGCAGTGAGAATACGCGATTGCCGTCGATGACAGTCTCCTCGAGCAGGGTTCGATAGCCGTCGGTGTGCATGCCCTGGCCGCAGAAGGCGCTCAGAGTCTCGGGATATTCACTGCCCATGGGGCGGGCGTTGAACACGAAGCGATATTCCACTCCGGCTTCGAGTCTCACCAGTGGAGTGATAAACCAGTCGTCGGCATCGGCGTCCTTGTTGTACTTGTAGACGTAGGTTCCAAATGTTTCACCGGTCCATTGCCATGTGCTGCCGTCGCCATTGGCATCGAGCACCGTGTAGAGGCTGGAGCCTTGCTCGGTGTCGAAGTCTTCACGGAAAGGCACCTCAAGCGGCTCTCCGGTGGCTGCATTGTTGGATAGAGTCTCGGCACTTAATTGGTCGCCATTGGCGGCCTTTACTCCACAATGACATGGCTTGCGGTCGGTGACTACTGCGTTGAGGTCAATTGTGAGTTCGGTATCGGTCGATGATGCTGTAATCTCCTCACCGTTAACATAGAAAGTGATGAGGTAGCTGATGTTGTCGGCGTCGATAAAGCCACCGTTAAGGCTAGTGGTCACAGCGTCCCAGGTGGCAGTGGCTTTGCCGTTCTCGTCGATGTCGAGCAGCACATTGGCGGGTGCGGCAGGCACGTCATAGCCTACCCATAGGGTGGTGGTGGCGTCGGGGCCTTCGCCTGCCTCATTGGCTGCAAACACGCGCAGGCGTGTGTTGCCGCTGGGAAGAGTCATTTCCTCACTGATTGCGCTGCCTGCGGGGGCACTCTTCTCAACCACCTTGTTGCCGTTGGCATAAATATAATAGGTGAGATTGCCGCTCAGCGGGTCGCCATCGATGGTTGTTGTGGGAAGGGTGAACGAGACTGTGCCGGTGGTAGCACCACTGGCAAAGCTTGCCTGCAAATCGGTAACAGCACCTGGAGCAGCCTGCGATGAGGCTTTCTTGGCAATCGACAGGGCAAAGAAACGCTCTTGCCAGGGGAAGCTGCCACGCCTGGTGGCTTGTGCGGTAGTGGGGTCAATCTCATAGAGCACACCCTCGCCATCGACTGTGGTTGCCCACCACAGATTCCCAGTCACAGGGTCGAAGCACATGCTCTGGTCCACATTCTCGGGCCATGCTCCGGTGTCACCGATTTCGGTCTCGGCACCTGTGGTGGTGTCAATTTCGTAAAGCACGCCATAGTCGTCAATGCCAAAGAGGCGACCTTCGTAGTTGCAGGCGATGCACAAGTAGTATTGGTTGAGCTCGCCTATGTCCTCACGGGTGAGGGTGGTGAGGTCGGCACGGGCAAGCATGGAACTGTAGCCATAGTTGGCTTCATAAATGCCATACAGCACGCCCGAGGCGGGATCCTCAACGAGCATACCGTTAACTGCAGCCATTTCCTCGGGAACAGTAGCGCCATAGCGCAAGTCGGGACGGTCCCAATGCACGCTGCCGTCGGCAGCGAAGTAGCACTCGTAGATAGCACATTGCGAGGGCATGTAACCACCTGCGTCAATGTAGTTGATAAACTGGAACAAATCGTTGCGGAACACTCCGCCGCCATTGGCGTTCATCATTGTGCTGACGTACACAGTGTCGAGCGCGATTGTCTCGGCGGGTTTAAACTTGTAGATGCCACGCAGGTTGTCAAGGCTGTTGTTAATCTCGGTCTCATACACTAAGTTGGCAATAAACTCAGGTAGCTGGCTTGTGTTTTCTTGAGCTGTGGCAGTAGCTCCATGCCACATGGTCACAAGCGCCATGATAGTTAGTAGTGTTTTGTTCATAAAACTTTTTTGGAGTTTGGTTTATGTGTGATTAATAATGATTGTTCTAGATAATTGTGGGCAAAATTACGCATTTTATTTTGTTTTTCACTCGATTTGCACCAATTTTAGATAAATTAGGCTGCACCTCCGAAATAAAAATAAAAAACGTGGTTTTTTATTTTGTATTTCTCTCGGTTTGCACTAATTTTGGGGCACACATTAACAAGAAACCATAAAACGACTAAAATAAAAATTCAGTTATGGGACTAGTAATAGGAATTGATGTGGGCGGAAGCACTACCAAGATTGTGGGACTGAGCAAGGGGCAAATCCTCTCGCCCATGTTTATCACTGCTGCCGACCCCATCACGTCACTCTTCGGGGCTTTTGGTAAATATATCTATGATAATGGTATCACGTTGGGCGACATTGAGCACGTGATGCTCACCGGCGTGGGAAGTTCGGGAGTGACAACACCCATCTATGGCCTGCCCACGAGCAAGGCCGATGAGTTTCAGGCCGATGGCCTTGGAGCACGCTTCGACAGCGGTCTCAACCGGCTCACGGTGGTGTCGATGGGTACCGGCACCACGCTGGTGAGTGTGGATGGCGACAACATCAGCCACCTGGGCGGAATAGGAATTGGCGGCGGCACCCTCATGGGACTTGCTCACCTGCTGCTCAAGACCGACCACATAGGCGACGTGATAAAACTTGCCGAGCAGGGCGATATCACTCACATAAACTTGCAAATCAAGGACATCTGCAAGACCGACCTGGAGGGGTTGCCTCTGCATGCCACGGCATCGCTCTTTGGAAAAGTCAGGCAAATAACCCCCAGTGAGCACGACGTGGCACTGGGCATAATATGCATGGTGCTTGAGTCGATTGGTTCGGCTGCCGTGCTTTCCAAGCTCAACACCGGTGTTAGGGATTTTGTGCTCATTGGCAATCTCACTCGCCTGCCGCAGTGCGCAGTGGTGTTCCCGCGCATTGAGGAGATTTATGGCGTCAAGTTCCACATCCCTGCCCATGCCGAGTTTTGCACCGCTCTGGGTGCCGCTCTCGCCTTTAATGAATAATGATATCTCAGTTTGTTTTTTCCCTTAAATGTTGATTCACAACTGCTTTTGTTCAGTGTGAAAAAGTTTTTAACAACTATGTAAGAAATCTATTAAAATCACGTTCTATTATATAGAAGTGATTTTGAAAGGAAAAAACACACAATTAGCTAGAAATAAATATATATATGAAGATAACATTCTTAGTGCCACCAGTCCTTGACGGCCAGCGGCCTGCCGAGCGCTCAGCCGGCTGCACGAGGGTGGTGTACTTTGCTCCCAATATATATGAACTCACTGTGATTGGTGTGGTGGAAAACGAGAAACTGGGCGAGGTGGCCTATGAGGACTTCGTTTTCTACAAGCGCAGCGAGGACGACTACCGCAAGTTCTTGACCGGCGACGACAGCGATATCTACTGCATCTGGGCTGTGAACCTCTCGATCGAGAGCGACCTCAAGGCTATCGGGATTTTGCAAAGCCTGCGTCCACAATCTCGCATTATCCTCATGGGGCCGGGCCCATCCTATTTCATAGAGAAATGTCTGGTCAACGACCGCATCGTTATTGTGCGTGGCGAGCCCGAGGCAACAATTGTTGAACTGCTGCATGCTCTTGATGAGAACAAGCCACTGGACGGTATTCTGGGCATCTCATGGCTGGATGGCGACGGTAAGGTGGTGAACAACGGCTTCAGGCCACTCATTGGCGACCTCGACGCCTTGCCTTTCCCTGCACGCCATTTCATTGCGGGCAGGCAATACCACAATCCCAAAATCAAGCGCAGCGGCTACACAACAGCCTTCACGTCGCGCAATTGTCCCTATAGGTGCATCTACTGCGTGCCCAGCTCGCTCACCTTTGCGCGCGAGATTGAAAATAAGCGTTTCACCGGGCGCAAGCCCACCATTTCCTATCGCACGGCCGCGAGTGTCGACCGCGAGATGGCTATGCTCCATGAGCAGGGCTATAAGGCTGTGGGCTTCATGGACGACAATTTCATTTGGAATGAGGAACGCACTCGCCTCATGTGTGAGATAATGAAAAAATATGAGATGCTTTGGGGATGCCAAGCCCGAGTTGATGCCATCACCGAGCCCATTGCCAAGATGCTGGGCGAGAGTGGATGCTGCTATGTCGACCTGGGTGTTGAGTCGTTCAACGACGAGATTCTCAAGTATGTGCGCAAGGGAATAACCACCGAGCAAATCTACGAGTCGATTCGCCTGCTCAAGAAGTATAATGTTCCCGTCAAGCTCAACGTGCTCATTGGCAGCAGTCCGCTCGAGACTAAGGAAACACTGCGCCACACCCTCAAGGAGGCCAAGAAGCTAAATGTCGATCAGGTGATGTTTAACATTGTGTCGCCCTTCCCCGGCACTGAGTTCTACAAGTTGTGCAAGGAAAATAACTGGCTTTCAACACCCGACTATGTTCCCACCGATGTGCAACGCGAGTCAATCCTCAATCTCCCCAACATTTCATCGAAGGAGATGGAGCAGATTCTCTTCAAGAATAACATAAGTTATTTCTTGTCGTGGGGATTCGTCTCAAAGCAAATTAAGCGATTCTCGAGTTGGAACGAGTTTGCCCATGCAGCCCGTGCCCTCAAGATCAAGCTCTTTGGGTAAAGATGAAGCGCCTGTCGATAATAATTATCACCTACAATGGGCTCGGGTTCCTCACGCGGTGCCTGGCATCGCTGCGCACGTTCATCGGCGACCCGTCGTGTGAGGTGATTATTGTCGACAATTATTCCACCGACGGCACTCTGCAATTCCTGCGCGAGAACTACCCGCAATTGCCTCTCATTATCAACAGCGAGAATCGCGGCGTGGCCGCTGCCCGCAATCAAGGCATTGAGGCTGCCCAGGGCGAGAAATTGCTCTTGCTCGACAACGACACCGAGGCCAACGACGAGGCTATCAATGCCATGAGCAACTATCTCGACGAGCATCAACAGGTGGGGTTGGTGGCTTGCCGCCTGGTCGACAATCAGGGCGAGGTGCAAGACAGCTGCAAGCCCTATCCGGGCCTCATGATAAAGGTGCGCAATGTGCTGGGAATTGGCAACAAGTCGCAATATGTGCCCGATGTAGATGGTATTATTGAGCCGGTCTATGTGATTGGAGCGTGCCAAATGTTTTGGCGACGGGTGGTCGATAAGGTGGGCGTGCTCGACGAGCACATCTTCTACGGGCCCGAGGACGCCGACTGGTGCTTGCGTGTCAAGAAGGCGGGTTGGCACATTCACTGCCTCACAGGCCACACCATCATGCACGACTACCGGCGCTCAACGCGTCGCAGCCCATTCTCCCGCTTGGGGCGTCTGCACACCAAGGCCTTGCTCTATTTTTACTGGAAGCACAAGCGATTATTCTAGTGGCTTTTCCTTCGATTGCTTGAGGCGCTTGCGATAGGCCTCAAGATACTGATGCTGCCGGTGACGACGGGCAGCTTCTTTTTTTGCCTTTGCCTTAAGGTAATCGTTATAATGGTTTTCAACGTAATTGTCGGCCACGGGAGTGAGTTTTTTTAGTGTTGGTGTAGTTAAGTTGTAATAAGTGCTTGCTATTCTTTAGCAAAAGAGTCGCTGAAGAGGGTGCGGTTCAGGATTGAGCGGCCCAGGGTGAGCTCGTCGGTGTATTCAATCTCGTTGCCCACACTCACACCGCGGGCCAGGATGGTGATTTTCACGTTGGGGTAGGGCGCCAGGCGGCGATAGATATAGAAGTTGGTGGTGTCGCCCTCCATGGTTGCGCTAAGGGCAAGTATCACTTCCTTAATCTCGCCGCTGCTCACTCGCTCAACGAGGCTGTCAATCTCAATGTCTTGCGGGCCAATGCCGTCCATGGGCGAGATGAGACCGCCTAGCACGTGATAGAGACCGTGGTGCTGAGCCGTGTTCTCAATGCTCATCACGTCTTTCACGTTCTCCACTACACACACTGTGCCGCGGTCGCGCGAGGGATTGGAACAAATGGGGCACACCTCGCTCTCGCTGATGTTGTGACACACGCGGCAGTAACCTATCTCCTTGCGCAACTTGATGATGCTCTCACCAAATCGCACCGCGACATCCTCTTGCTGCTTGAGCAAGTAGAGCACAAGCCTCAGAGCGGTCTTGCGGCCTATGCCCGGCAACTGCGCAAACTCGCTCACGGCATTCTCCAGCAGTGTAGAAGCAAATTCTTGTTCCATAGTGGTGCAAAGATAATGATTTTTTTTGATATAAAACAGGAAAAGGCAAACCGCCGGTAGCGATTTGCCTTTTTCAGTGTTAAATAGGGTTGCGCGTTTAGAAAGTGAACTGAACGCGAGCCTGACCAACGTGGAAGTTCTTGTCGTTGGGGTGATAGTCGCTCTTGAGTTTGTGATAAGTGTAGTCAACCATCACTTGCACATACTTGTTGAATGCATAGTTCAAGCCCACTGTTGCGCTGTGCAGGTTACCGCCACCCACGCTGGTAGCGCCGGTGCCGGGCCAGTCTTCCATATAGCCAGCGGCATAGTAGTGACCACGGCCGGCGTTGAAGTACTCACCGTCGGTGAGGTCGTTCAGGCCAGTGTAGTTATAGCGAGCAACGAGCTCAAGTGCCTTGCCGTTCAAGCCGCCCAGCACACCCTCGCTCTTGTTGTAGCGATAGCCATTGCCAAAGAGGATAACACCTGCCTCAACATAACCGCCGTGGAAGTTATTGGCGCGCAGCTTGTTGGCATTCTCCCAAGCCTCGAGCGAGCCCCAACCGTCAATGTTGTCCTGAGCATCGATCATGAGCGAATAGGTGTCACGCTTTTTAGTCACGTGCTTGTAGAAATACTCACCACGCAGGAAGAAGCGGTTGTTGTGATAAAGTAGCTCGGCGCCCACGTTGGTAACGGTGTTGGCCCACTCCAGGTCGGCGTTTACGAATTGCTCTTCGTCATCAACATAGGTCTCCATGGTTTGTCCCATGTGATAGGTCTTCTTGAGGATGTTCTTGTAAACCTCGCCACCGCCAAGCTGTGCAAAGCGTGCGCTCACGCCAATGTGCAGAGTTTGGTTCTCGTCGATGATGGGGCGGGCAAGATAACGACCGGCAACGGTGATGCCGTTGTAGCCGGCTTTAATCTTGTTGTAGTGGTTCTCGGTGAACACACCCTGATAAGCCATGAACTTGTCGCTGTTATACTTGTAGGTTATACCAAGCTCGCGGCCCTCGCCAAGCGCGTAGCTTGAACCGGGACGAGAGATGAAATGGTAGCTACCAAGCGATGTGTTGCGGGCCATTGAGCCGGCGGGGTCGTTGTAGTAACCTGCCTTTATCGAGTGAACGTCGCCGTTATCGGTCTTGTGGCTCCACTGTGCGAAGATGTTCTTCTGTGAGAACTTGCCACCACCAAAGCCAAAGTCGGCATAGAGATACCAGTCCTTGTAGGTGAACGAGGTGCGGATGCGTGCGTCGCTAATCGAAGCACCACTCTGCATGGGGGTGAAATCGCTGTGATAGAGAGCGGCGTCGGCCATCAAGCGTGCGCCAATGGTGAACTTAGCGTCTTTCTTTTCGAGTTGCAGGGTTGGGTCGTTATCGAAGTCCTGCGCTACTGCGCTCAGTGAGAAAAGAGCGAGTGCGAAAATGATATATTTCTTCATAATTATGTTGTCTTATTCAATTAGATAGTGTAATAAAACTATTGTTAACAATTAATATCCAAGACGCTTGAGAGTCTCAACTGCATCTGGAACAGTAACGTTGGCCTGAGAGTTGTCATAGACTTGACCGGCATGGAAAGGATTGGGGAGCTGTGAGTTGCCACGGAAGCCATTCTCAATCATGTACTTGAGCGACATCTCGGTGCGGTTGGTGAAGAAACCGTCCATGTACACGGGCACGCTGCTGGGATAGCTGGCGGTAGTGTAGGGAGTGGCGGGAATCTCAAGGCGCAGCAGGTCGTCAAACTCGGTCTCAAGGCCGTAGTTGTAGTAACCCATGTACTTGCACATCTGTGCCCAAGAGTCGAACGAGTAGGGGTGGTTAATCATACCGCTCTTGCGAATCATGTAGGCTTGCCAGGGAGCGTTCATCTCGGGATAGTTGTTGGGAGCACCGCTGATGGCGGGACCAATGATGTGAGCGCCATTGTCCTGAGCCCACTTGATGAAGGCTGCGTAGCCTGTTGGGTCGTCGATGGCGATATCGGTAGCGTAGGCAGGCTCGCTAATCCACAGCAGGTAGCACATGGGGATGCGGCCCTTGAACACGTCGTTGGCACGACGCAATGCGTCAAACGAGAAGGTTTGCAGGATAACCTTGCCATTGGTGTTACCCACGTTAACCTTGCCACTCTTGTAGAATGCGGTCTCGGTAGCAGGCTTCTCGATGATGTTCCAGTCGCACTCCTTGAGCACGTCATACACGCGCTGCTCCATGTTGCCCGGGTTCAACCAGCTCTCTTTGAACTCAACGTAGATGCCGGGACGGTTGCCGGTGTCTTGAGGATCGGCCTCGTAGGCATTTTCGAAGTCATACTCGAGGAAGTCCATATACTTGGCATTGTATTGTCCCTTAGCCTTGATGGCGTTGTAGATTTGCTCAAGAGTCATGCCCTGATACTCATCCTTAATCTTATAGGTGAGAACGCGGCGACCCTCGGCGTCACGAATGAGGCGCTTGCCCTCGGCATAGGCAATCTGGTCTTGCAAGGCACTGATGTACTGGCCGTTGCTGTAAACAATCTTGCCACCGGTGAACGAGCCGTTTTGAGTGGCCTGAAATGCTGGGCGTGACTGCTCCAGGCTGGTCTCGTTGAACCAAGAGCCGGCATCGAGCATGAGCAGCTCGGCATAGTAGTAGCTCAATGCATAAAATGGGCGGAAGGCTGCCATGTCGCGGCCATACTGTGCCTCGGCATCAGCGCGCGAGAAACCCAGGCTCATATAGAAGTTTACACGGCTGGTGGGAACGTTCTCCGAGAAAATGTTCTCGATGTTGGTGGTGCGCTTGAGATTCTCGTCGTGGTTGGCAAGAACGATACCGTCCTTGGTGCACTGCACGTCGCTCTCAAGATAGTCGGCACCCATCTCGCGTGCCCAACGCCACGAACTCTCGGTCTCCTCAGGAGCCCAAAATGTGGAACCGCGGTGAGCTATTACTGCATAGAGGGGGACATAGTCACGAACCTTGGCCAGGTCGGCGTTCAGAACCTGAACTTCAACACGCTTGGCATCGGTCTTCTCACTGGTAAACTGCTGCTCCTTAGAGCAAGAGGTTGCTAGGGAAACCAGCGCCAGGCCGGCAACTCCCAGTCTAATGAGATTTTTAATCATACGATTTAATTTGATTTTTAGTTAATATAAAATATTAATTTCTCTATCTTGAATAATCTGCCACGAGCCGTGGCTACCGGTGCCACAGCTCATGGAACGGATTGTTTTTTATTTGTCTTCTTTTTCTTCTTCTACACTCGTGCCCTTGCGGTCGGCAACAAGATATTGCTCCTCTTTGTAGGTCAATGCCATGAAGAAGATAGCAAGTAGGCAGGCGATTATGATAAAGAGGAAGTAGTAGGTGAAATTGTAGGTACCATCGGCACCCTTAGCCATTTTCAGCACATAACCAAGCACTGTGTTGGCAAGAATACTGGTACCGAGCACGTAACCCATGAAGCCCGTCAGGCCTGCGGCAGTTCCTGCTGCATTCTTGGGGGCCAAGTCAAGTGCCTGCACACCAATGAGCATAACAGGGCCATAGATGAGGAAGCCTATTGCAATCAAGCAAGCTACCACTACATAGAAGTTGTTTACATACTGCCAGTAAACCACTATCACAGCGATGATTATGGCCATGAAAAGCATGGTGGGGAATGCGCGACGTCCATTGAATACCTTGTCGCTGAGCCAGCCACAGAAGATTGTGCCAGGGATTGCCGCAAACTCAAAGGCAAAATAGGCCCATCCGGCACTCTTGAGGTCGGCACCTTGGGTGTCAAGTATCTTTGGAGCCCAGTCAAGGCAGCCGTAGCGCACCATGTAGATGAATGAGTTGGCCAGAGCGATATACCACAAGAACTTGTTGCTGAGCACTGTCTTGAAAATCTCTTTCACGCTCAAGGTCTGTTCGCTCTTCTTCTCATCATAGTTTTTAGAGGCCGAGCCACTCCATTTCTCAATCGAGGGAAGTCCGCACGATTGTGGGGTGTCGCGAATCATGCAGTAAGCAATGATAGCAATGAGGATTGCCACTGCGGCTGGGAACGCATAGGTGCCAATGAGGAAGTACATCTTCTCATCGGTGCCATAGAACCAGCTTCCAAACCAGGCGGCACCATAGGCTGCCATTGGGCCCACCAGTGCGCCACCCACGTTGTGGGCGCAGTTCCACACGCTCATCCACGTGCCACGTTCCTTAATAGAGAACCAGCGGGTCATCACGCGTCCGCACGGAGGCCAACCCATTCCCTGGAACCAACCCACCAGGAAGTTGAACACTCCCATCAGGGTCACGGCAAGACCCTTGTTCTCAGGACCTATTGCCACTACAGGAACTATCATGAACATCATAGCAATGGCCGAGAGGATTAATCCCAATGGCAAGAAACGACGAGCATTGCTACGGTCGCTGATGCTTGCCATGACAAACTTTGATATACCATAAGCAAGCGCGTTCATTGCCATCGCACCACCCAGCATAGCCTCGTCAAAACCGAGGACTCCCAGTGGGGCAACTGCCATCGACAGGTTTTTTCTCACAAGGTAGAAGCCGGCATAGCCAATGAATATGCCAATGAATACCTGCCACCTCAGGCGGCGATATTCGGCATCGGCTTTGGGCCCTGTGCGTTCCGGCTTAAAGGCCGGAGGTGCAAGAAATTTACTCATTGTCTTTAATCGATTAAAAAGTTAATATTATGAATGTTAATAGTTTATGCATTGTTTAGGCGGCGTGTTTCTTCAACGTCGAGGGCTTGGGCTATGATTGAGATGGGATTCTCAACGGTAACTCCTGTCGACATCTCGATTTGCCACTTGCAGGTCTCGCAATCGGTGGCTACGCAATCGGGTGTCAATTCCTTGATTTGGTCAAACAGGCCTTTGCCTATCGCTTGCGAGCGCTCGTAGTTCTCTTTCTTGAAACCATAGGTGCCGCTGATGCCACAGCATTGCGACTCAAGCATGACAAAGTCAATGCCGGGAATCATGCGCAGCAGGCGTGTGCTGTAGGGGACCCAGCCCATGCGTTCCATGTGGCAGGCGCTATGATAGGCAACGCGCTTGTGGAAGTCGTTCTTGAAAGCAAGCTTTATCTCGCCCGACTCAAGAAGCTGAAACAGGAAACGGGTGGCTAGAGTGATGCTGTCGCGCACATCGTGGTTGTCGATGCCCAGCAGGTGGGCATACTCGTCGCGCATGGTGAATGTGCATGTTGAACTGGTGGTGAGCACTTGGTGTCCTTGTGCAATGGCTTTGCGCATCGATGCCATGTTCACCTCTCCCTGGCGGCGTGCTTGCTTGGGCATGCCGTTGGCAATCAATGCCACGCCGCAACATTTCTCTTTCTCAAGCAGGTTCACGCCATAGCCCACAGCGTTCATCACCTTCACAAAGTCCTTGCCCAGTTGGGGGTAGTTGTAGTTGACGTAGCAGCCGTGGAAATAGCTCACTTGCTTTTCATAGTGAGCTTGATGGGCGGCAGCTTCTTTCTTGAACCAGGATTCAAACTTGCGGTTTGTGTAGTCGGGGAAAGTGCGGTGCTTGTCGATAGCCATGACGCCGTGAAGCACAGCCTTGACGGGCTTGAGCTTGAGCACAGGATTGGCAATTGAGGCAAAGGGTGATGCCATGGTGCCGACGAAGTCGGTGTTGGCAAGCATCATGTCGCGCAAGCTGGGGCGATGGGTGCTGTACTTGATGCGTGCGGCCTGAATAATGTCGCCAATGTTCACGCCACTGGGGCATGCCACTTCGCATCGCTTGCAGTTGAGACACATCTTTAGGGCTTCGTTAAAGAAGTCTTTATTCTTAAGGCGGTAGCGCTCGCCGTCGGGGCCGGCTTGCTTGGGGCCTGGATATAATGGTGTCACAGCCGACACCGGACAATAAACTGTACAGATGGAGCATTTCAAGCATTGCTCAAAGTTGTTGGCGCTCATGTTTTGTGTCTGTGTAGAGGTTGTCATTGTCGGTCGGTGTGTTATTGTTGATTAAGGATGTTGTGGGTCACTTGCAAGGCGGTGAGCATGTCCACTCCTGCTGCGTCGCTAAGCTTGATGCTGTTGTGACCGCTCAAGATTGAGCCTGCGGCATAGAGGTTGCTTACAGGCTTGCCACCTAGCAGGCAGTGCAGCTTGGTGTCGGTGGTAACGCCCATTTCCATGTAGGGCTGAGCGCTGGTTACATTGAGTTGTGCCCATGTGGTGCGGTCGAGTGAATTGCTGTCAACGTCAACTCCCAGTGCCGGCTCGTACACGTGGTTGTAGTCGGCCACAAGACCGCGGCTCATGAACGAACCTGTTGCAAGAATAAAGTTATCGGCTTCAAGCCTTTCACCTTCAAGTTTTGCGGTTTTCACGCTATTGAGCTTATTACCTTGGAAATTTCCTTCAATCACTTGATCGCCAGTGAGGAAAGTGCCGTCAAGAGCGGCAAAACGCTTGCGGAGCAGGGTTTGCATTCTCACGCCAGGCACCGAGGGTGGCAGAGTGGCAACATAGCTTGCCTCAGGGGCGATGAGATTGAGCATAGTGCTTGCTGCGCTACATGAGTCAATGCCCATTACGGCAGGGAGTAGCACCATGTCGTAATTGCCGTCAACGGTCACTTGATTGATGGCATCGGCAAGACCTTGGAGCAGATTGTTGCGTTCAAGAACTTTTGCAATGTTGGTCGACCGCATTTCGCTGGGGCTCTTGCGCAGCTCGTTTAGTTCACGCAGTGTCACCGCCTTAATGTCGACCTCAATACCTCGGTTGCGTAATCCTGCGGCAATTAACTTGGTTGGGAAATCAAGATAGTTGATAATGTTGACCAGTGCAACTCGTTTCCATGGCATGGTGCCGGCATCTTGCATCGTTGCCATGCCGTCGACACTGAGCCATGTGGGCTTGAGGGCGCCAATTGGTGTAATGCGCCAATGATTGGCTGTGGCGTCACCGGTGGTGGTGATGCCTGCTTCGGTGAGTAACTGCTTGGCCTCTTGCGCTATGCTTTCAACGTTGGAAACTTTCTTGTAGGGATGGCTTGCGTTGAGCGACGCGATGGCATTGAGTGGATTATTCACAATGTTGCCGTTGTTGTCGCACCCAAGCAAGTCGAGCGAGCCACTGCTAAAGTGGAGAGTGCTTTGCCCGGCACTTATCACTGCCACGTCGCGGCCTGCTTGAGCCAAGGCGATGCCTGCGGTGAGACCGCTCAATCCTCCTCCTATTATAATAATATCAAATTTCATAGTAGTCGGCTCTCCTTTCGGTAGTTAATTGGTCCACGCCTAGCAGACCTTGATAGATTGTTGCTGTGAGTTGAGCCTCGGCAAGATTGTCGCCCCAGGCAACGGGTTGCATGCCTTTCCAGCGCTCGTTGAGGAAGCCTGCCAGGTCGTTGATGGCACGTTGGGCGCTATCGTCGCTATCGCACATGACTCCGGCAGTGCGGCATGCGCACAATTCACCTTGACAGGTGCCCATGCCCACACGAGTGCGACGGCGCAGATTCACCAGGTTGTGAACGTGCAACTCGTCGATGGCATATTTCACTTCGCCCACGCTCACGCCTTCGCATTCGCACACCAGAGCGTCGCTTGCGGCATCGCCGGTGGAAATCTTGCTGTCGAGGGTGCCGTGGCGACCGTGTGAGGCCTTGTTGGCAAAGCTGTATTTTTTGCTCTCTTGTTGTGGCTCACTGCCTGGCAATGGGGTGGAGGCTGTGATGCAAGGCTTGTTTACTCCCAGTTTCTCGCATGCCAGGTTGGTAACCTCCTCGGCCATGAGGCGATAGGTCATCATCTTACCACCCGTGATGGTAATGAAGCCGGCAAGGCCGTCGCGCTTCTCGTGGTCGAGAGTCACGATGCCGCGGCTTATACTGCGACCGCTCGGGTCATCATCGCTGGCAATGAGCGGACGTACACCCGCATAGGCTCGCAGGATGCGTGTGTTTCCTAGCGATGGCGCCAGTTTCATGCCTTCGCTCAACAGCACTTCCACTTCCTCGGGGGTGACGCGCATGTCGTCGCAAGCCTCAATGGGAACGCGGTCGCTGGTAGTGCCTATCACGCACACAGCGTCGTCGGGCACAAGAATATCGGCATTGGCGGGCTTTCGGCAGCGATTAATCACCATGTTGTTGACACGGTGCCCAAATATCAGTAGCGACCCTTTGGCGGGGAACATGTTGATTTTCACTCCTGCCATTTGTGCAATGAGTGTGCCCCATATTCCTGCGGCGTTGATGGTTACTTGGGCATAGGCGTTGAATTCCTCTCCGTTGTGATGGTTGCGCAATTTAACACCCACAACGCGATTTTGCTCAACGAGCACATCAATTACCTCGTGTGAGACGAGGGTCTTGGCACCATGGAGCTGGGCATCAAGCACGTTGGCCATTGTCAGGCGGAATGGGTCGACCGATGCGTCGGGTACTTTCACTGCGCCAATGAGCTCGGGATTTACAGCAGGCTCCATTGTTTTGGCAAGCTCGGGATCAATGACCTCGGCTTGGATGCCTGCCTCGATACACTTCTCAACGAAGAGCGACTGGAAATTGAGGTCATCCTCGGGCAGAGTGATAAACAAGCCGTCGGTCTCTTCTACACAGTGACGCGCAATCTTGCGCAGTGTCATGTTTTCCTTAATGCACTCGGTGGCACTCTCGTGGTCGGTAACGGCATAGCGTGCTCCACTGTGAAGCAAGCCATGATTGCGGCCGGTGGCTCCGGTCGAAATGTCGTGGCGCTCAACGAGTAGCACCTTCAGGCCTCGCATCGCGCAGTCGCGTGCCGTGCCCGCGCCTGTGATGCCTCCGCCTATCACAATCACGTCATACTGATGATTGTTGTTCTCAGTTTTCATTAGGTTGTGGTGTGTTAATTGTGTGAGTGACAAGGCCGAGATTTTCATTCTCTTCCACCTGTGGTGATGGTAACAGACAGTTCTTCACGGTGTCACTCATGGGTTGCAATAGTTTTGAGTTGATAATTGTGTTGCGTTTTGAAATATTGTATTTTCAAAATGTAATAAATTTGGTTTTACTTCGCAACAAAAGTACAAGCACTTTTTTTAAAAACAAAATTTTAGGTAATTTTTTTTTAAAAAAAATACAATAATATTTCAAAATCAAAAAATATGTACATTTGCGCAATAAAAATGCCTATTGAGGCTGGCCTATAATCTATGGTTTACTTATTGTAAATTTAAAAAAGGTAAAAAAATTTGCTTATTTTATTAGAAAAATCTACTTTTGTCGTTCTAGAAAGGTTTCGTTTCGATATTCAAGCGAAACAAAAGGTTGTTTTTTAGTAACTAAAACTAATACAATGCTTAAAAAGAAACGTCAAGCGGCTATTATTGAGGCTCTCATCAAGGAGGAATCAGTCTCGGTGAGCGACCTGGCTCAACTGCTGGGGGTGTCGTCGGTGACAATCAGGAAAGACCTCAGTGAGCTTGAGCAGGCCAATAAGCTCTATCGCAGTCATGGTAAGGCAATCCTTATTAATCCATTCACCTTCAACCGCTCGGTGATTGAAAAAGAAAAAATGGCTCCTGAGCAAAAGGATGCGATAGGACGCGAAGCTGCCAAGCTCATCGACCGCGACGATTCCATAATCATCGCGTCGGGGACAACAGTGCATGCGTTGGCTCGCAACATTAAGCCCATTCATCGCCTCACGGTTGTTACCGCGTCGCTGCAGGTGAGTGTTATCCTGTCGCAGGATGAGTGTAACGACATCATTCAGCTTGGCGGTATGGTAAGGCACAGCAGTCTCTCGGTGGTGGGGCAATATAGCAAGTCGATTCTGGAAAATTGCTCGTTTTCCAAGCTTTTCATTGGTGTTGATGGTATTGATTTCAGCTATGGTTTCACCACTACCGACATGCGCGAGGCCGAGCTGAATCAGCAAATGATGCGTGCGGCGCAAAAGGTGATTGTCCTGGCCGACTCCAGCAAGTTCGGTCGCCGTGGTTTCGCTAAGATTGGCAACATCGAGGATATCGACATGATTATTACCGATGCAGGCGTCAATCCCAATATAGTTAACCAAATCAGGGAACACGGAATCGACGTGGTTATAGCCCAGTGACCTGCACCTATTCGGCCGACACCGCAAGCCTGTAATCAAAATATTATCGTCATTTTTTGCCGTATTCGGGATTTTTTGTAACTTTGAAACCTGAATAGTGTGGTATCTTTTTAGTGCCAATCCTGTTGGTTAATTTACTCAATGATTGTTATAGTTTTAAATTCCACTTTTAAAAATTATGGAAAACGAGAATATTTTGATTCCTAGCGAATATGCCGACATTTGTCCCATTCAGGACAAAGACTTCCACAACGAGATGTCGATACTGGTGAATGAACCCATGTTCAAGCACATACTGGGAATTGTTATGCCCGAATATAACTACACACAGTTGAAAATGCTGTTGCTGAGTCTAAACTCAAAATATGACTTGCAGACCAAGTTCATGAAGCCTTTTGTCGACGGTCTGCTGGCAAAGACTTCTAGCGGTTTGACAGTGAGTGGGCTCGATAATCTGGTGAAGGATGTGCCTAACACGTTCATCACCAATCATCGCGACATCGTGCTCGACTCGGCGTTGTTGAGTTATCTCATGATTGAGAACGGCCTTGACTCGTGTGAGATTGCCATTGGCAACAACTTGCTCATCTACAACTGGATTACCAAGCTCGTGAGGCTCAACAAGTGTTTCATAGTGAAGCGAAACTTGGGACGACTGCAGACCATGGCAGCTGCCATTCAGCTCTCGGGCTACATGCATTTTGTGCTCACGCAGAAGAATGGTTCCATTTGGATTGCACAGCGCGAGGGTAGGTGCAAGGACAGCAACGACCGCACTCAGGAGAGCCTCATTAAGATGCTCACCTACGGTAATCGCGAGGTGCCTTTCATCGAGAGCCTGAAGGAACTCAACATTGCTCCCATTGCGCTGAGCTATGAGTATGACCCCAACGACCGCCTCAAGGCTCGTGAGTACTTGCTCAAGAGCAAGAACCCCAATTTCAAGAAGACTCAGGAAGACGACCTCATCAGCATGAAGACCGGTATCGCCGAGTTTAAGGGACAGATTCATTACTCGTTCACACCATGCATCAACGACAAGCTCGACATGATTCCTGCCGACCTCGACCGCCTGCTCACCGTGCAGCGCATTTGTTCTATCATCGATCATGCCATTCATGCCAATTACAAGATTTTCAAGACCAACTACATGGCTCACGACATGCTGCTTGAGAACAACGACTTTGCCGAGCACTACACCACCGAGGAGGCTAAGATATTTATCGATTATCTAAACGACCAGCTCGATAAGATTGATGACATTACAGTGAGCGATAGCGATCGCAACTATATGTTTAAGTATATGTTGCAAATGTACAGTAATCCACTCTCCAACCAAGTGGAGGCTATCGGTAAGAAAAAGTAAAAGTTCTGCTTGCTGAACTGCTGCCATGACTCTTAATTTGCTCCCGCTCATTGCTCTGGTGATAGCCAACGTGCTCCTTGACTTGTGGCTGTATCGCCATTTGCGTCGCAGCAAGCGTTGGCCCTTGCTCAAGTGTGGCGCGCATGTGCTGCTGTCGATTGCATTGCTGCTGGTGCTGCTGGCGGCTACCTCTATACCCTACCACGACTGCGATAACATCAAGTTCAGGACGGGAATGTGGTTGTTCTACATCTACTATGCCTTCTACATTCCTCGATATATTGCAGCCTTGGCGTGGATTCCCACTCACCTCAAGTGGAACGGCAAGCGCACTCGCAAGGTGGGAACCATAGCTGCCACGCTACTTGGACTTGTTGCCTTCGCGCTCATGTGGCATGGAGCTATTATAAACCCCTACCGTGTTAATGTGGAAAGGGTTGACATGGAATTTGAAAATCTCCCGCCGGAGTTCGACGGCTATCGCATTGTACAGTTCAGTGATACTCATCTAGGCAGCTATTGCGATAGCGATACTGCGTTCATTGCCTCTTGCGTCGACTCTATCAATGCTCTAACTCCCGACATGATTTGCTTCACGGGCGACTTGGTGAACAGGCGCACCTGTGAGGCTAAACCCTATGTGAACGAGCTGTCGCGCCTGAAAGCCCCCGATGGGGTGATATCAATCTTGGGCAATCACGACGAGACATCCTATTTTAAATGGGGATTTGTGCATCAGCGCAGCAAGGACATGCGCGAACTAATCAACCTGGAGCGGATGATGGGCTGGACTGTGCTCTACAACAACCACATTATCCTGCGCCGCGACTCTAGCGAGGTGGCTGTGGTGGGAACTCAGTGCTTTGGCGAGTGGCCTTTCCCCAGGAAGGGCTTGCTTGATGTCGCTTACCCCGACTATGATAGTGGCAAGCGCTTCACAATCTTGCTACAGCACAGCCCCATGCAGTGGAAACTTGATGAAATCTACAAGAATAAAGAAATTGACTTCAGGGTTTGCGACAAGGTTGATCTCATGCTATCAGGGCACACCCATGCCATGCAGTGCATGTTCAATTTCTTCGGGCACAAGATTTCGCCCGCGGCAATGCAATCCAGCGAGTGGGGCGGAGTTTACAGCGAGGGCGACCACAAGCTATATGTCAACATTGGAATTGGCATGGTGGGTATGCCGGCTCGCCTTGGTAGCGCCAGTCCCGAGGTTACTCTCATCACACTCCATCGCAAGAAATAATCAATATGAAATTCCTTCCAATCCCAGCTACTCCTAATTAAATAATATGGCCGATAAAATTTCAACTCTCATATCTCAAGAATTAAACATTCCGTTAAATCAAGTGTCGAGCACTGTGAGCCTGTTGCGCGACGACAATTCCATTCCTTTCATCAGCCGTTATCGCAAGGAAGTAACCGGAAACCTTGATGAAACTCAAATTCAGTCGATTGACTCGCGCATGGCTTACTACGACGAGTTGCAACGGCGCAAGGCGACTATACTTAAGACCATTGAGGCGCAGGAACAACTCACCGATGAACTGTCTAACCGCATCATCAACTGCTGGGACTCGACCGAGCTGGAGGACATTTATCTGCCCTACAAGCCCAAGCGCCGCACTCGAGCACAAATGGCTCGGGAGAAAGGGCTGGAACCGCTTGCCAAGCAAATCATGGCTCAAAAGGCCGATGATGTTGACGCTATAGCCTCGCGCTTTGTCGACGGCGACAAGGTTCCTGATACCGATTCCGCTATCGATGGTGCGCTCGACATCATTGCCGAGTGGGTGAGCGAGAACACCACAGTGCGCAACAGTGTGCGCCGTTCGTTCCGCTACGATGCCGTGCTCAACTGCAGCGTGGTGAAAGGCAAGGAGATTGAAGGACGCAACTATGAGTTTTACTACGATTTTTCCAAGCCGTTGAAGCGCATCTCGTCGCATCAGCTGCTTGCCATTCGCCGTGGCGAGAAAGAAGGATTTTTAAAGGTGAGTATCGACATCAACAACGACCGTTCTATTGATAACGTGTGTCGCATTGTTGTGAAGGGCAAGGGAAAATCGGCCCAACTGGTCGAGGAAGCTGCCCAGGATAGCTTCGACCGCCTTATCAAGCCGTCAATCGAGAACGAGTTTGCAGCTATTTCCAAGCAACGTGCCGACGTTGAGGCAATCGACATGTTTGCCCAGAATGTGCG
>DGWL01000075.1 GCA_002396125.1 Porphyromonadaceae bacterium UBA4259 | reverse complement strand
GCCGCCCGCCGGGCGGAAATTTAGGCTTCTTTAAGACAATTAAGGACAATATCTTAGTTGATGTTTTATTAAGGACAATTGCTGACGGAAGTCAAACAAAAACAACAAGCCCTGACAAAGAAAACAAAATTTTTTTTGTTGATTTTGATGTTTTTTGTTGATATTGTTTGATTATTAATGAATTGGTGTATCCTTACGGTTGGAAGGGTTGCCGCCCGATGGGCGGAAATTGAAGCTTCTTTAAGACAATTAAGGACAATATCTTAGTTGATGTTTTATTAAGGACAATTGCTGACGGAAATCAAACAAAAACAACAAGCCCTGACAAAGAAAACAATTTTTTTTGTTGATTTTGTTGTATTTTGTTGATCTTGTTTGATTATTAATGAATTAGTGTACCCTTACGGTTAGAAGAGTCGCCGCCCGCCGGCGCACTAATTTTCTCGCGCCAGCGTGGCACTTGACTCTATCCTGCCGGAGGCAGAGGTGCAGCACACACGACATCGCCTTCACTACGGCAAAAACATAGCACACACGACATCATCTTTACCCCGGCAGATGCGCATCACACGCCACATCGCATCCAATCCAATAGTATCAAAGCGCACGACATCATCCTCACTCCGGCAGATGCGTAGCACACGACATCGCCACCTACAAACGCTTGCAGAGCTCTGCCTTCGGCAGAGGTGCATCACAGCATAGAGCCGGATTTATGCTCGGCAACATATAATGATGTCTTCATCGTTCAAACGCATTCTTTCACTGAAAATATCCTACTTTTTTGGCAAAAACCACTGTTTTTCACTAACTTTGCAACTAATTCTATAAGCCAATCCATTTTCTATATATTTATGAAAAAAATATTCACAGCAATATTGCTTTCGCTGGCAATAACCTCCACCTGGGCGGCCGATGAGACAATCACGTTTTCAGAAAAAGGTTTTTCCAATGAAGAGGAAATCACTAATATTAGTGGAACATCTTTCACAATTACATTTAATAAAGGTACAAACAGCAATCCCCCTAGATATTATACCTCGGGCACAGCTATTCGAGCCTATGGAGGCAATTATTTTACCGTAGCATCAACAAGTAAAACAATTACCAAGATTGAAATAACATTTGGTAGCGGCGATGGCACTAATGCCATCACTACCGATGTTGGGTCCTATTCTAATGGCACATGGACAGGTAGTGCTAAATCAGTAAAATTCACAATAGGTGGCACTTCGGGCAATCGCCGCCTATCAGCCATTGCAGTTACCTACGAAGCCACCCCTTCCACTCCCACTGTCACGGGGATTGCGGCATTCAAAAGGGTGGAGGCTGGCACAACAGTGCAACTCTATCTACCCGATGATTATAAAGCGCGTGTGACCCATGTGGAAGCCGGCAACTGCGGCACTGTTGATGCCTACGTGCGCGACAACACCGGCGCCATGCGCATGACAGGCATCTCACCCAACCGCGCAATGGCCTACAATCAGCACCTCGCTGGCTGGATTACAGGCAAATACACTGTGGGCAACGACGGCATTCCACAATTCCAGTCCATTGACGGCCTCACCAATACCGACCAACTCGTGATTGCCGACCCCGTTACCGAAGAAACTACCCGCCCCACCGAGATTGACTATAGCGAGTTAGACAACAACCTCGCCAACTGGGTGAAAGTCAACGAAATGGAAGTGACAGGCAGCAACGTCAACGCCAATAAATTCAATCTGTCCTATACCGACCAGGCCTATGAGGGAGCCATCGTCGACATCAGCGCCATCGCCGCCAATGGCACGCTCTACCCCGTCGACGACCTCAACCACAGCCCCATCACCCACGTCATCGACAGCGAGAAGATGTTCACCACACCCAATGCCGACATAGCCAACACCGACGTTCGCCTCAAGCGCCAGCTCAGGAGTTCGCAGTGGCAAGTGCTCACCCTGCCTTTCGACATCGACGAATTTGACGGCGATGTGATGCAATACACCGGCGTGGAGCAAGGCGACGTCACGACCTACGACGCTCAGGGCACGCCCATAACCATCACCGGTGGAGTGATGAAATTCACCCCAACCGACGGCTCGATGCAGGCCGGAGTTCCCTACCTGGTGAGACCTAACTCATCCACCGCGGCAAGCACAACATTCAATGGCGTGACACTGAGCAAGAATGCGGCCAGCACCGTGACCAAGAGCATCACCACCACCCAGGGTGCCATGGGACTCATGGGACTCATGGCCACAGGCAGCCCGTCATGGGCAAGCGACTACTCACTCGTGGGAACCTACGAGCCTACCACCCTTGCAGCAAGCAACTCCACAGCAGTCATCACCAGTGACAACCAGCTCAGCTGGACATCACTGTCCGGCGACCGCGATGTGGCGGCTACAGGCGGCTACATCACAATGCCAAGCGGCGCGGGAACGATGCTCGACCTGGGAACCAGCGGCGGCACCATTACCGCCATCAGCACGGTAACAACCCACCCAATCCAACCCACCGAAACTATCATCTACAACCTGATGGGACAGCGGCTCACGCGACCGCTCAGCGAGTTGCCACCGGGCATATACATAGTGAACGGCAAAAAGATTGTTAAACAATAAACACATGAGGAGGACACAACAATGAAGAAAGCATTACTCGTCGCCCTCATGGGCTTAATGACAATCATCGCTGCCAATGCCGCAGTAGATTTCCAAAACATCACCATCACCCTCAAGAATGGGCAAGTGATTAAGCGCGACGCCAGCCAGCTCGACCACGTCACCTATGTGGGCGGCAAGTTTAACCAGGAAGGTGCTGTGGGTATCAAGCTCTACATCACCGCAACCACCAGCGAGGACTACCTCTACTCACAAATCAAATCAATCGTCTACGACACCACCACCTTCACCCGCATCATCTCAACCGACCAACTCGAAGCCGGAAAGAGGTATATAATTGTGTGTGAGGATAAAAGCGGAGCAATGGGTGGCATCTACAACAACAATTACCGCTCAATTGTTACCAGTGGCATCAAGCTAAACAACGGCACCGCAACAGTCGAAAACGAAAGCAATGTGAGCATCTTCACCCTTGGTGGCTCAAACGGAAGCTGGACTTTCAATGATGGTAGCTACTACCTTGCTAATAACTCCAGTAGCCAGCTAAATAGCGTAACAAGTGCCACTAATGATAATGCTAAGTGGATTATTGAAATTGAACTCAACGGTAATAATACAACTATAACCAATAAGCAGAATACAAGTCACAAAATATTCTATAACTCTGGTTCATACTACAGTAACTTCAATGCCAGTACTTCAGGCACAGCAGTCCAGCTATATGTTGAGGACAATGGTGGCTCGGTAATTCCAACCACAGTAGCTGCGCCCTCATTCTCTCCTGCTGGCGGGACCTACTCAGTAGCACAAACTGTGACCATTACCACAACAACCAGCGGAGCAACCATCTACTACACCACCGATGGCACTACCCCCACCAGCAGTTCAACACGCTACACTGCCGCAATCACAGTGAGCACTACAACCACCATAAAAGCAATCGCTGTCAAGGATGGTGTGTCAAGTGCAGTCGCAACAGCAACATTCACAATTAACTCAGGCTCTACAACCGACAACAACGTGAATGCCAACTGGAATATACCTGGAATGAATATTCCAAAGTCGAAAGCTGACCCATCTTTTACAAACCAAAGTACCGACGATTATTCTTGGCGACTTGAGTTCCCACATATTAACACATCAAGTGGCAATCAGCGAGTAGTAAAAGCAACTGCCGATTATGGAATAACCTACTCTATTGAATGGGACAATAATAAAATTGCCAACCGCTGGACTTGCTATACGATGTGTGCTAAGAATAATGAAGATAATACACAAAGACAGGATAGTTTTAAAGCCGATCCTGCAGTAACAACTTCACCTTCTAACTCATACACACAAAGTAGCACCTACTCTAGAGGGCATCTTTGTCCAAGTGCTGATAGGTTGTGTTCTGAAGAGCAAAATAAGCAGACATTCTTTATGACGAACATGCAACCACAATATCAAAATCACAATGGCAGTTCATGCTGGGCTACACTTGAAGGCTATGTAAGGACAAAATGGCAACCTACTAATAACACCGACACACTCTATGTAATTAAGGCTGCAACAATTGATAACGTAACCCTTAATAGTTCATATATATCAGGTATTATAACAACAACGACCGATGGCTCAGGACAAATATTGGTTGTTCCCAAGTACTTCTACATGGCTTTCTTGTATTACACTAAATCTACAAACTCTTATAAGGCTTTCGCATTATGGACAGAACAGAAGCAGTCAAATAACGAAGCTCCATCTTCAGTTATAACCAACCGCATCTCAATCGATGAACTCGAGTTGCGCACAGGCATCGACTTCTTCTGTAATCTCCCAGATGATATAGAATCCACTGTAGAAGCGACTGCAACCTATTGGGACAATTCCCAATAGCGCTTCACCAGTTTGCCAAATAAGTGACCATAACTCGTGTCACTATGTAATGGACAAGTCGTTGACTTGAATGTGTTTTGCACATCGCCAAGTGTAACGACTTGTCTTTAGTCATTTCATATAACATGACTTTGCATACTTTATTTTCCACTTTTTCCTGAAAATCGTGTGCCATTTCAAGAAAAAGTAGTAAATTTGGAAATTAATTGATAACTAGGCAAAATTTCAACACTCAAACTTGGATAAATCTATGAAGAAATTACTTCTCGCCGCTCTGGTGGCACTGGTTATGGCACCAGCAATCAACGCTCAAGACGATGCACAAGCAAAGCGCTACAACATGTATGGCGTTATGTTCTACAACCTTGAGAACCTCTTCGACACCATCAACAGCAATGGCACCTACGACCTGGAATTCTCTCCCGGTGGCGCACGCCAATGGGACGGGCGCAAATACTGGTCGAAAATCAACCGCATGGCCTATGCCATCTCGCAGATGAAGACAAAGAGCACCCCCATGGGGCCTGCCATCATTGGCGTGAGCGAGATTGAAAACGTCACCGTGCTGCAAGACTTGGTGCGCGACCCGCAAATTCGCGACTGGCGACTGCAGATTGCCGACTATCACGATAGTCCCGACCGCCGCGGCGTGGATGTGGGAGTGCTCTACAACCCGCGTTACTTCCGCGTGCTCAACGTCACTAACCAGCGCCTGAGCGAGCAAGACTTCGCTCGCGCACGCGAAGAAGCCGACGACGACCGCAAGCTCGACTATGAGTGGAACGAGAACTTCCGCACTCGCGACCAGATTTGCGTGGTGGGACTGCTCGCCGGCGACACCGTGGCAGTGATGGTTAACCACTGGCCTTCGCGACTGGGCGGGCAAGAGGCTTCAAGTCCCAAGCGTGAGGCTGCCGGCTACATGTGCCGTCGCACCATCGACTCGCTCGTGAACGTGCATGGCGACAACATTGGCATCATCTTCATGGGCGACCTTAACGACGACCCCATGGACAAGTCGTGTGCCGAGGCTGTGGGCGGCAAGCGCCACATCGACGACGTTGACGAAGCCGACGACATGTTCAACCCCTTCTGGAACGTGCTCGCCAAGGGCGTTGGTACTCTAGCCTACAAGGGACAATGGAACCTCTTTGACCAAATCATGTGCAACGGTTTCTTCACCAAGCACTACAAGAGCAAGCACAAGCCACAACTCACCTACCTGCGCTGCGAGGCTTTGAACCGCGACTTCCTCAAGTCGGAAGAAGGCGACCGTAAGGGCTACCCACTGCGCACCTACAGCGGCGGTGTGTTCCTGAACGGCTACAGCGACCACTTCCCCACTATGATTTACCTCGTTAAGGAGGCTCAGTGAGTAGAGACACTATATTCTAAGCCGCAGGAAGGTTTGTTACAATAAAAAAGTGGAACAAAACATTAAACCATCAACCATTAATCAACTGAAACGAAGCGACTTTGAGATCATGGCTCCAGTGGGTTCGTGGGAGTCGCTCGTGGCAGCGCACCAAGGAGGCGCCGACGCCATCTACTTTGGCATTGAGAACCTGAACATGCGCTCAAAGTCGAGTGTAAACTTCAGCATCGACGACTTGCACACCATTGCCAAGTGGTGTGCCGAGCGTGGCATGAAGACCTATCTCACGGTCAACACCATTATCTACGACGAAGACATCGACTACATGCACCGCATCGTGGATGCCGCGCGTGAGGCGAAGCTAACCGCCATCATCGCCAGCGACATGGCCACCATTCTCTATGCACGCAGCATTGGTGTGGAGGTGCACATCTCCACCCAGGTGAACGTGAGCAACAGCGAAGCAGTGAAATATTACGCCCAGTGGGCCGATGTGATGGTGCTTGCACGCGAGCTCAACCTCGATCAGGTGACCCGCATCCACCACAACATCACCGAGCAAGGCGTGCTCGGGCCTCATGGCGAGCCCGTGAGGCTTGAGATGTTTTGCCACGGTGCCCTGTGCATGGCGGTGAGCGGCAAGTGCTACATGAGTCTGCAGGAGACCAATTCGAGCGCCAACCGCGGGGCGTGCCGGCAAATATGCCGCCGCAGCTACATCGTTACCGACCGCGACACAGGCGATGAACTCGCCATCGAGAACAAATATATAATGTCGCCTAAAGACCTGAAAACCATCCACTTCCTCAATAAGATGATTGACGCGGGAGTGCGGGTGTTCAAGATTGAAGGTCGCGCGCGCGGTCCCGAGTATGTGCGCACTGTGGCAAGTTGCTACAACGAGGCTATTAACGCTATTCTCGACGGCACCTACAGCGACGAGCTCATCGAGCAATGGCATGAGCGACTGGCGAGGGTGTTCAACCGCGGCTTTTGGGACGGTTACTACTTGGGGCAACGCTTGGGTGAGTGGACATCAAAATATGGCTCAAGCGCCACTCATGTCAAGGTGTATGCCGCCAAGGGCATTCGCTATTTCTCCAAGCTTGGCGTGGCTGAGTTCCTGATGGAAGCAGGCGAATTGCGCGTGGGCGATGAAATCATAATCACCGGTCCCACCACCGGCGCGCTGACAATGACTGTCGAGGAGATTCGTGTCGACCTCGAGCCCGTTGACAAGACTGTGAAGGGCCAGCGCTTCTCAATAAAGACCGGCGAGAAAATTCGCCCAAGCGACAAACTCTTCGTGTGGAAACCGGTTGAATAGGTTAAGAAATAAAAAAAAAGCGGGAGATTTGAATCTTTATCAAATCTCCCGTTTTTTTATCATCATCCTTGATTAGGCGATGGTTTCTTCTAAGGAATAAGTTCCTGCTCGTTAGTGAAATGCAACTCGGTGCTGTCATCGAGGATGATGGTCACGTCGCCATTTTTGATTTCGCGACCCATGTAGAGCACCTTCTTGCCCTCGTGGTTGCTATTGAGATACATCAATATCTTGCCCGGCACCATGCGCTTGGGCACCTCGCTCTCGCGGCAGTCCACAATCATCCAGTTGCCATCCTTGTCGAAGTCGATGGTGGCATTGTTATCGAGCAGCACGCAAGTGCGGTTCTTCATGTCCTTAGTCTTGTTCTTCACAGCCTTCACCACGGTGTTGCCGGGGAAATAGGACTTCACCATGCGTTGAGCCAGGTCGGGCACCTTCTTGAATGGAATCTCCACGATGTTGTCGTCGGCCATTGCCATGCCGGCGCACAGTGCCACCAGAGTCAATAATGCAAAAAATTTCTTCATAACGCTATTAATTATTAATGTTTATTTCGCTTGTGTGGCAGGTGTTGTTGCAGGTGCGGCAGGAGTGACTTGGCCATCCTTCTCGGGCTCGGCTTTGGCCTCGGGCGCGTGCGCGGCATTATAGCGTGCGTTCAACCCCTCGGCTACCTCTTCGGTCACGTCCCACTTGGGATTGATAAACATCGAAGCCTCCTTGCGCAAGATGGCGTCGTAGCCGTTGCGCACAGCATAATCGGCAAGGAAGAAGTCAATCTCGTTGGCAAGCTTCTGAGCCTCCTGATTGAGCTGACTCTCCATGTGCTGCTGCATGGTCTCCATCTCTTTCTGCGCATTGTTCTGCATCTGCTCCAGCTTGTTTTGGTCGGCTTCCATCGCCTTTTGAGTCTTGTACTGGCCATTCTTGTTCTTCTTCACAATCTGGTTGTAGAACGCCTCTATCTGGTCGCGTTTCTTCTTCTCGGCAGCCTGAAAGTCGGTGCGAAGCTTGTTCTGCAACTGCTGATACTGCTGCGCCACAATATATTGCTGATAGAGCGCGCTCTCATCGATATAGCGAATGCTGAACGGCTGTTGTGCGGCCTCTTGAGCCATCACCGAGAGTGAAAACATGGCAACTGCCAGTAGGATAATTTTTTTCATTGTCATCTACAATTTTATAATTATTAATAAAGCCCCTTAGTTTTTGACGCAACCGGGGCTTTTAGGTTTAAAACTTCAGCGATGTTCTATAAGAACCTCTCTCTATTAGTACTCCGACTGGGAATCGAACCCAGATTTTAGGTTTAGGAAACCCACGTTCTATCCGTTGAACTATCAGAGCATCGATGCCGAGATGAGCAAGGGGGGTAACCCGCCCTCGGCCAACCGCGGTGCAAAGTTAAGAAATAATCTTTTAATAGTCGTCTTTTTTGGCACATAAATTGCACTAATTGTATTAACTTTGCATTCCAATTAGTGCCCAACATGTTGAGCACGCAATTTTTAACTACAATGGCAAAACAGCAGGGAGCAATGAGGGAAAAGACGCGTGAGTTTACCGATTTCCCAAGGCATTACAAGGTGATTATTTACAACGACGACTTCACACCCATGGACTTCGTGGTACAGTTGCTCATCGACGTGTTCTTGAAGCCACGAAGTGAGGCTGTGGCAATAATGCTCGCCGTGCACGAGCAAGGACAGATGGTTGTGGGACTCTACGGCCTCGACATGGCAGTGAGCATGGTGCGACGCGCCACCGACATGGCTCGCGCCGAAGGCTACCCCCTGCGTCTAGCCTATGAACCTGAATAATATTACATCAATCAACTAAAAAAGAATAACACAACTACTGGCATGGCAAAAGAAATCATCAATAGTTTCCACTTGCAAATAGCACTAAAGCTCGCAATCGACCGCACCGTGGCCGGTCGAATACCATATCTCACTCCCGAGCAACTGCTCAGCAACATTCTCATGCTCAACCCGGTGAGCGAAGCATTGCACCTGGTGGGCATCAACGAGAGCGACATGATAAAGCCGCTGCGGCAATACCTCTCTACCCTGGGCGACGTGCCCAAGGATCAACATTATAACCTGGAGCCATCGTTCCAATTCCAGGAACTGATTATTGGCGCCATCGAGATTATGCGCTCGGCAAGCGCACAAGAACTGGAGGTGACTCACGTGATTGTGGCGGCCATGAATCTCACCGACAGCGTGGCGGGCAACGTGCTCAAGCATTTCAACGCCCTCTACCCCGACATGCTCAGCACGCTCATTACCAACGTGGAGAACTACGCGCGCGATTTCCCCGTTAAGGGCAGCAGCTTCCCGGGTAACGGCGGACTAATCGTCAAGGAGCAGTCGAGCGGCAAAGAGATAACACTCAACCCCGAGGACAACGGCACGAGCGATGACCCATTGCCCTTCGACGACAACTACGACGATGGCGAGATTCCCGACGAGCTCGACGACATGTTCCAGCCTGTGGGTGAGCCGTCGCTTGAGATTAAGGCATTTGTCACCTGCATCAACGAGCATCTTGATGAGCACAACCCACTCATTGGCCGCGAGCAGGAACTGGAGCGAACCATCCACGTGCTGTGCCGCAAGGACAAGAACAACCCGCTGCACGTGGGAGAGCCCGGAGTGGGAAAGACTGCGCTTGTCTATGGCTTGGCACAGCGCATCGAGGACGGCCTCGTGCCCGACTCGCTGCAGGGTTGCAAAATTTACCAGATTGACATGGCGGCAATGCTCGCCGGAACGCAATATCGCGGCGACTTTGAGAAACGCATCAAGCACACTATGGACTACCTGGCCGGCCTCGACAACGCAATCGTCTATATCGACGAGATTCACAGCATCGTGGGTGCAGGTGCAACCGGCGATAGCGCCATGGACGCTTCCAACATGCTCAAGCCCTATCTTGAGAGCGGAAAACTGCGTTTTATCGGGTCGACCACCTATGAGGAATATAACCGACAGCTCTCGCGCAGCAAGGGCATCGTGCGACGATTCCAGCAAATCGACATTCTAGAGCCAAGCATCGACGAGACTATTGAAATTATCAATGGCCTCAAGGCAGGCTACGAAGCTTTTCACAAGGTGAAATATGCTCAGGCGGCTATCGACTATGCCGTGAGAGCCAGCGCAAAGCACATCACAGGTCGTTTCCTCCCCGACAAGGCCATCGACCTGATTGACGAGGCTGGTGCCTATCGCCACATCCACCCCACCGCCAAGAAACGGCAAACGGTAGACCGGGCACTCATCGACGACGTGCTCAAGAAGGTGATGAAGATTAGCGCCACAGCAATGAAGGAAGAAGGCTCTGCCGCGCTAAAGACTCTAGAACCACGTATCAAGTCGCGCATCTACGGACAAGACCAGGCAGTGCGTGAGGTGGTGGAAGCCGTGCAGATGTCGAAGGCGGGACTCATCGACGATGGCAAGCCACTGGCATCGCTGCTCTTCGTGGGACCCACCGGCGTGGGAAAGACCGAGGTGGCCCGCGTGCTTGCGCAGGAACTGGGAGTGGAGCTAGTGCGCTTCGACATGAGCGAGTACACCGAGAAGCACACCGTAGCCAAACTCATCGGGTCGCCGGCTGGCTATGTGGGCTACGAGGACGGTGGTCTGCTCACCGATGCCATTCGCAAGACCCCCAACTGCGTGTTGCTCCTCGATGAGATAGAGAAGGCCCATGAGGACATCTACAACATCCTGCTTCAAGTAATGGACTATGCAAGCCTTGCCGACAATAAAGGCCGCCGAGCCGACTTCCGCAACGTGGTGCTCATCATGACGAGCAATGCCGGAGCGCAGTATGCCGGCAAGAGTGTTGGCTTCGACAACCGCGCCAGCCGCGGTGGCGACATGCTCAAGCAGGTGAAAAAGACTTTCAAGCCTGAGTTCATCAACCGCCTGAGCGCAACAGTGGTATTTAACGACATGGACCACAAGATGGCAGGCATGATTCTCGACAAGAAGGTGCGTGAGTTGCAAGACAAGCTGAACGCTAAAAATGTGGTACTGCAGCTCAGCGATGAAGCCCGCGCCCTGCTACTCAACGAGGGATTCACCGCCGAGTATGGCGCCCGTGAGCTCGACCGCGTGCTGCATCGCCGACTCAAGACCCTGCTCGTGCGCGAGTTGCTCTACGGCAAGTTGCGTCGCGGTGGCGTGGCACATGCCACCGTCACCAATGGCGAAATCTCAATCAAATGCTAGCCAACCATGTATTTTGAGCTAGACGATAACATCTGGTTTCCTCATCCCGAGATGCCCTTGATTGGCGACGAGGATGGCATGGTGGCAGTGGGGGGTGACCTATCACTGCCACGGCTGCTATTAGCCTACGACCACGGCTTCTTTCCCTGGTACGCTTTCCGCCTTGGTCAAATTCAGTGGTTCTGCCCCACGCAGCGCTTTGTAATCTTCCCAGGCGAGGTGCATGTGAGCCATTCAATGCGCACCTTGCTCAACAAGCACATCTATCGCGTAACCTTCAACACCTGCTTCGATCGCGTGATGATGGCATGCGCCACAGTCGATGCCCGCGACGAGGACATTGGAGCCTGGCTGGGCGATGACATTATCAACGCCTACACCAATCTTCATGAGTTAGGCCGGGCACGCAGCGTGGAGGTGTGGCGCGGCAACGACCTGGTGGGTGGACTCTACGGCGTTACCAGCGGCACAGGATTTGTGGGTGAAAGCATGTTCTCATTCGAGCCCAACACCAGCAAACTCGCACTTATCGCTCTTGCGCGACGCATGCAGGAGCATGGCGGCTCACTCATCGACTGCCAAATTCGCACCCCACATCTCGAGAGCATGGGAGCACGCTACATCAGCTATAACCAGTACATCACCACTTTGCAAGGCCCCGATGCCTATCACACATGGCAAGAGACCCCTTTCATTGAGCCTCAAGAGCCTATTACAGACTCAATTTAGTCGTTTAAAAGCTTTTTTGGAATGTCCATTTGCTCAAATGAGTAAAATTTCTTAACTTGCACAGTTTTTAACAACTCATGATTAAAAACAAGATTAAGAAATCAATAACAATAAAATAAAAAAGCTATGATGAAACGACTTTACATTCTCTCAATGCTGGCGTGCGCGGCAGTGTGCACCAGCGTGGCTATGGCCGAGAGTCGAAGCGTAACCTTCGACTTCAGTTCCCCCGAGTCGCTCGCAGCAATGGGACTGCCAACTCCCACATCTAATAATCCCACCTATTTACGCGACGAAATCAAAATAGGAGAAATCACCTTCCAGCCACAATCCACACTTCCACGCTCAACCTTCTACAATGGCCAGTACACTTTCTACACCACCAACGGCAACACGTTTGCCTTCAAGGCCGATGAGGGAGCTGTTATCAAGCGCGTCAATTTCAACGGGTTTTACGACCAACAACGTTTCACAGCATCGCCCGCGGGCTTCGACAGCGGCTACACCTACTGGAGTGGTTCGACAACCAGAGTAACTTTCACCGGCACTGGAGGCAACAGCCTCTTCTCCATGACGGTAGAATATGAATACAACGAGCCGCAAGAGCAATACTCGCAATATGACGTCAACCGCGACGGAGCTGTCAACTCGGCCGATATTACAGCAATCTACAGCTACATTCTTAATGGCAGCACCGGCTACAAGAACTTCAGCGACGTGAATGCCGACCGCACTATCAACTCGGCCGATGTTACAGCGATTTACCAGGTCATCCTCAATGGCGACACTCCATCAACTGTGCCGGCACCCACTTTCAGCCATCCATCGGGAACCGTGTTCTACACACCCACCGATATTACAATCTCGGCTCCAAATGCGAAAATCTTTATCACAACCGACGGCACCACTCCCACCACTATGCACTACTTTGACATGAGCTCCGGCTCAATTTCCATGACGGTGACAAGTAATATCACTATCAAAGCAATTGCAGTGATCGATGGCAAGATAAGTCCCGTGGCCACAGCAGTCTACACTCTAGAGGAGGCTCCGCAGGACAATAACCTTAATGCCAACTGGAAGGAGACAAGCTACAACATACCGCAATCGGGCAGCACCGCCACAACCAACAGTGCCACCTACAACCAAGCGTGGCGACTGGAATATCCTCACATCAACACCAGCAGCAACAGCATGGTGGTAGTGCATGCCACACAACAATATGGCATAACCTACTCGCTCGAGCTTGACAAGAGCCATCGGGCAAACCGATGGACATGCTTCACCATGCACAACGGCACCCCCGACAACAACGTGGGACGCACAACAAGCACATTCTCGCCCGACGACTGCGTGCCTTCATCTTATCAGGTGCAAACCAACGAGTACACTAGAGGCAACTACACCACTCAAGTTGCCAACGATGACGGCACCAACATGGTACTCTTTGCACGAGGACACATCTGCGCCAGTGAAGACCGCCAATCGGGCGAAGAACAGAATCGCCAAACCTTCCTCACCTCCAACATCCATCCGCAATATCAGGCCCACAACGCCGGCTTGTGGCAAACAATGGAAAATGTGGTCCAGAACTGGGGCAATAACAGCAGTTTCCGCGACACGCTCTACGTGTGCAAGGGAGCAACTATTGCCAATGTCACTCTTGATGGCTCAACCGTTTCGGGTACAATCCCTTACTCGGAGGTCAAGTCGAAGTATGGCGTAACTCTCACCGGCACACTCACTATTCCACGCTATTGGTACATGGCTCTGCTGTGCTACAAGAACGGGCAATATCACGCAATGGCCTACTGGACCGAGCAAAAGAACACTTCCCACAGCGGCACCACCCTGCCACAATGCATGATCTCAATCGACGAGCTGGAACGCCGCACTGGCATTGACTTCTTCTGCAACCTGCCCGATGACATCGAAGACGACGTGGAAGCGACAGTCGACACAAACTTCTGGAAATAACAAATTAACTTAAAATACACATTAAGAATAATCCCGGCGGCATTACAACTTGCCGCCGGGATTATTGTGTAAAACAGTCTTTTTCCCTTAATCGCTCCACAGAGTGATGGTGCCGTTGGCCAGAGTGGCACCAACATCGATAATGCGCTGGTTGTGGCTGCCGCGAAACCGCAACTTAGTGTCACGCTGTTCAAGGATAAACCTACTGTCGACCAGCACGTCGATGTTGCGCATCACGGCCATTAGCTCAGGGCGCTCTACAATCTCCTCCCAAGTGTAACCAGTGTAGCACCACATGTTGTAGCCAAGTTCTTGCTTGATGCGCCGAGTGAGTGCCTCAAGTTCGACCGGCTGTGCCAGCGGGTCTCCGCCCGAGAAGGTAACCGGTGCCTCGTTATAGGCTATCACCTCCATGAGCTCGTCGAGAGAGCGCTGCTCCCCCCCATTCATTGCCCACGACTCGGGGTTGTGACACCCCGGGCAGTGATGGCGACACCCGGCCAGGTAAATCGAAGTCCGCAACCCAGGTCCATCAACGCTGGTTCCTTCCACTATGTGTAAAACACGCAAGACTGACAAGTTTTTGTTTATCTACAATTGCTTTTACTTGTGAACAACCCGGTCGTGGAGCTCGGCGAGTTTGCCACTGTTCCATCGGTCGGTAGTACCCACCAGATAGCCTGTTATGCGCTGCAGCTTGTCAATGTTGTGGCCGTGGCACTCAGGGCATTCCTGCAAATCATCGGTAGCATCCTCGTAGCCGCAATCCATGCAGCGGTTGCGGTTGTGATTGACCGACCCATAGCCAATGTTGTACTTGTCCATCAGGTCAACAATGTCCATGATGGCCTGTGGATTGTGGGTCGCATCACCGTCAATCTCAACATAGAAAATGTGGCCGCCACGCGTAATCTCGTGATAGGGAGCCTCAACCTGGGCCTTGTGCTTGGGACTGCACTTGTAGTAAACCGGCACGTGGTTGCTGTTGGTGTAATAAATCTTGTCGGTAACACCGGGAATCTCACCAAAGTCCTTGCGGTCACGACGGGTGAACTTGCCCGAGAGTCCCTCGGCAGGAGTTGCGAGCACGCTGTAGTTGTGCTTGTACTGCTCACAGTATTCGTTAACCCGGTCACGCATGTGAGAAATTATCTTCAAGCCCAGTTCCTGGCTCTCCTGGCTCTCGCCATGATGCTTGCCGGTGAGAGCGATAAGACACTCGGCAAGACCAATGAAGCCAATGCCCAGCGTGCCCTGATTGATTACACTCTCAATGGTCTCGCAAGGCTTGAGATTTTCGCTGCCGTTCCACAGTCGCGACATCACCAGCGGGAACTGCTTAGCCATAGCGGTGCGCTGGAAATTGAAACGGTCATGGAGCTGGCGAGCGGTGATGTCGAGCACATTGTCGAGGCGGCGGAAGAATTCCTTTATGCGCTCCTGCCGGTCCTCAATCTTCATGCACTCAATGGCAAGACGCACGATGTTGATTGTCGAGAATGAGATATTGCCGCGCCCAATGCTAGTCTTGGGGCCAAAACGGTTCTCAAACACGCGTGTGCGGCATCCCATTGTCGCCACTTCATAGTTGTAACGCTCGGGGTCGTTAATGTCCCACTTCTCGTGGAAGTTGTAGGTGGCATCGAGATTCACAAAGTTGGGGAAGAAACGGCGTGCTGTCACCTTGCATGCGAGCTTGTAGAGGTCGTAGTTGGGATCACCGGGCAGATAGCTCACTCCACGCTTCTTCTTCCAAATCTGGATGGGGAAGATGGCGGTGGAACCATTACCCACACCCTCCCATGTGGAATGCAGCAACTCACGAATGATGCAACGCCCCTCGGCACTGAAGTCGGTGCCATAATTAATCGAACTGAACACAACCTGGTTGCCTCCGCGGCTGTGAATAGTGTTCATGTTGTGAATAAACGCCTCCATCGCCTGATGCACGCGGCTGGCAGTGCGATTGATGGCGTGCTGCATAGCGCGCTCGCGCCCCTTGAGACTATCGAGTGGACGAATGATATAGTCGTCAACCTTGCTCTCATACATGTCGCTATAATCCTCACCCGAGATATCTTCCAGAATTTTCACTTCCTCAATAAACGTTTTGCGCACATAGGGAGCCAAGTAAAAGTCGAAGGCCGGTATTGCCTGACCGCCGTGCATCTCATTTTGTGCCGTTTCCATCGATATGCAAGCTATCACGCTGGCTGTCTCGATGCGCTTGGCTGGACGTGACTCGCCATGCCCCACCCAAAAGCCGTCCTTTAAAATCTTGTCGAGCGGATGCTGCACACACGTGAGACTCTTGGTGGGATAATAGTCCTTATCGTGGATGTGAAGATAGTTGTCGCGCACCGCTTCACGTGCCTCATCACTGAGCAGGTAATCATCAACGAAGGGCTTGGTGGTTTCGCTGGCAAACTTCATCATCATTCCTGCGGGCGAGTCGGCGTTCATGTTGGCGTTCTCGCGTGTAATATCGTTGTTCTTGGCGTTGATAATCTCCAGGAAAATGTCGCGAGTCTTGGCTTTGCGTGCAACGCTGCGCTTGTGACGGTAATTGATATAGCATTTCGCCACTTCCTTGCGAGGGCTCTTCATGAGTTCCAGCTCAACCATGTCCTGAATGCCCTCAACGCTCATCTGGCTCTTGCCACGAGCGCCAATGTGGTCGGCAATGCGCTGAATCAGCGCCTCATCATCGCCGGCATCGGTTGCGAGCATAGCTTTGCGAATAGCAGCTTTAATCTTTTCCTCGTTGTAACCAACGACGCGTCCATCACGCTTTACAACAGTTTGAATCATATTGATTTAGAGAGATTTTTGTAACAATAATTATTTTAGTTGCGATTGAATTAGCGTTGAAAAAGCCCAATTGCTCGGGCTTTAGGTGATGAAATTGCTCCTGAGTTCTTGGTTATGGCACATATAAAACTCGGCAGGATGCAATTTCGAGTAGTTTGTGTCTTTTTTTATTACAGTGCAAAGCTACAAAAGGTTATAGAATTTGCAAAATTTTTTCATCAAAAATTATCAACAACTTTCCATTTTGGAAAACTTTTTGCTTTTTATAAAACTCTACATCACTATAAATCAATATTTTAAAAATATTTTTGGAAAACTTTATAACTACTTATCACCTCTTGAAATTTTATTTTTAAAAAACCAGCGCTCCCCACCGGTCATTACCGGTGAGGAGCGCCTGTTCTACTTGCATTTACAGCTCAATCCATGATGAGCCGGCATGCGATTGGGATTTACTGCTCCCACATAATGTTCCAAACGGCGAAGCGGTCCTTGTTGCTTGCAACATTGCTTGGACTCAATGGCTCGATGCGAATTTGAACATCGCTGCTCACGTTGCAGTTTTCGGTGTGAGTGTAAGCCTTGCCCTTCTCGGCAGTCTTATTGATTATATCAAACTGCTTAACGACTTGCCCATTGCTGATGAGCGACACGCGGAACTGAACACCGTTGCTCTCGGTGAGAACGTAGCCATAACTCAACGTCAAGGTCTTGATGCCACCCGAAATGACTGGCGACACAAGCGCACCCTTGTTGTTGATGTTACCATTCAAGTGAACAGCATAGGCCCAACGGTCGCTGCCATCATTTTTCTTGCCAATCATGCTGTAGGCGGGAGGAGCGGCGCTTGTATTGTCGGTGCCAATGAGCAAACCAGCATTCACAGCACTCCACCCCTTGGTTGAAGTGAGGCTCTCAAACTTGGTTTGCGATGTGGGATTACCACCGTTCATAGTCTCAAAGTCATCGATGGTCTGGCGCAAAGGCTTGCCACCAAACTTGAAGTTGTCGATTTGCCATGTAGTGTAGTTGGCCTGCTGCTCAGCGATGTAACGGAAGCCAATGCAGTAGGTGCCGTCAAACTGGCTCAGGTCAATTGTTCCCGAACCAACGAAATCGGACTGACCACCTTCGGCTGCCGAGGCAAACGTAGGATTAAGCTTAATGAGCTCGGCTGTGGCAGGATCTTTAGTCGACATCAAGTAAACTTCAATGGGGTCGGTTGCGCGATAATAACGCACCTTGGTGTCGAACGAAACAATCTTTTGGCCGGCATTCTTGATGTCGAGCGCAGGAGAGATAAGCCATGCCTCGAAGGGTGGTTGCTTACCGGTGTAACCGGTTACAGCGGCATACTTGTTGCTGTCAAACTCATCAATATACCAATCCTTGTCACCTTTTACCTTCACGAGTTTCCAGTCGGTGGGGAAACTGCCATTCTTAGAACAGCTCTCGAAGTCCTCGTTGAGCTCGCTCACGCCACCGGTCATGATTGAGAGTTTGTACTCGTCGCCCGAGCCATTATTCTCAGTAATACCAGCCATGCCCATGAACTCCGACAACTTGCCCTTTACCCAAATTTGAGTACCAAGCAACTCGGGGAAGCTCGACAGGTTGGCGTCGCGGCGGAAGCTCGAGCCCTGTGGCAGAGCAACAGCAATACACTTAGTGTAGTCGCGCTCATCGGGCGATGGAGCAATAACAAGCGTGTTATCAAGTGCAGTGGGAGCAGTCCATTCAATGTCGCCATTTCCACTCACGCTGGTAACGCCAGGAGCAATAGCACCCACAATATAGCCGGTTACCCAGCCTCTCTTGCCACTCTCCTGGAGCTCAATAGCCTCGGCTACTGTCCATGGCTCAACAATTTGACCCTTGCGGTCGTTGGAGAAGCCTATGCAGTCGCGAGTGTCGCGCAGATAGAGTGCCCAGTTGCTGTCACCGGTCATGTAGAGGATGCCCTGCACGTCGCCACGACCCAGCGGAAGCATCTCACCACGGAAGTTGGCATAATTGCTGTTGTTCACGCCCAGCACATTGCCATTCTCATCCTTAATGTTGCGAATGGTTGACGAACCGCTCTCGCTATAGGTCACTTCACCATCGGCAGCTTCCCATTCCACATCGCGAATGATAACGAACTGGCCCTGATACTTAAGCTGAGTTTCGCGGTCGCTGTGACCCACCACGTCGGCAATGTTTAGCTCTACAGGAGCAATCTTGTCGACATTGGGAAGACCCTCAAGCTCCACATGCTCAGCAAACTGGTCGAGCGTCATGCGGCCTGCTTCCCACACGCTTTGTGCGGCATACCACTCGGGCTTGCCAATCAGGTACTGGCCGTTGTACTTACCAATCCAGAAGTCCTTCATGCTGATAACAATCTCTTGACCAACGCGATAGGTGTTATATATACTGTTGGCGTCAAGCGAGATACCAATGCCGGCAGTCTCATCCTGGATGTAGAGATACTTGTAGATATTACCCTCCTCATCGCTACTGGTTACCCAGCCGTGAATGTAGGTGTCCTCCTTGCAGGTGTCGATGAAGTTGCGACCATCCTGCCAGTATTTTGCCTTGAACTCGGCAATTGTCATGTTGGCCTGGTGCTCGGCGTGTGGCACCACCATGGGTGGAGTGTCAAACTCGTCGTTACAACCCACCGCCACCAGCATGAGCAACAATGCATTGAGAAATAAATTTAAACGTTTCATAGTGTGTATATCTTGTTTTATTAATTTCTATATTATATAATGTGTATGCTAGAGTTTAGAATCTAACTCCCACGTTCAAGTACATCCTGAAGCCTTGTGCGTAGTAGTACTTGTTGGGGAACTTGGCGGTAGTGTAGTTTTTGTAGTCAAAACGACCCTGCTGGTAACCACCGGTCTGGATGCTGGTGTTGTTCAACAAGTTGTTGAGGCTCAAGTTGAGGTTGAGAGAGGCCCGACGATTAAGATAAATCACCTTGCCAATGCTCATGTTGATCACAAGTGCCTCGTTGAGTTTCTCCTGCTTGCCAATGTCTTGCATCATCTGCATCAACTCTTGCTCACTGCCTGCCTTAGTGTAGAGCTCAGGCAGAACTTCATGGCGAATGGGTGACAGGTCAACATAGGAGCGATTCATCCACACGCCATTAATCTCAAAGAACCACATGTTGGGAGCGCTCCAGTTGAAGCCCAGGCTATAGGCCTCCTGTGGAGTGCCGCTCACGTAGAAGTTCTTCAAATAAACGGTCTGAGTAACGTCGGCCACCGAACCGTTCTCAAAGCTGCGGGTACCGGTGGGACGATTCTTGTACTGGTAGCGGGCAATAGTTGCGGCGGCGTTAAGGGTGAGCGAGGGAGTAATCTTATAGGCAGCGCCTATCTCCACGCCCTTGTGTTCCTTTTGCACGCCGGTTAGAGCGTAGTTTACAAAGGTGCTATTGTAGTCATCGTAGAACGACGTGCGCTCGGTCATGTCCCAGAACTCGGTCCAGAAACCGGTAATCGAGCCCATGAACTTGCGATAGTTCCACACATAGCCTATGTCGCCCGAGAGAACACGAGCACTCTTGAGATTGGAAATCACATCGTCCTTGATGCGTGGCGAGATGTAGGCATTGTAATATTCAGGAGCTCGTGTACCATAATAAGCATGCAACTGAATGTTGTTGCGGCCGTCAATCTTGAAGATGGCACCGCCCTTAACAGCCCAGTTGATGAAGCTGTGGCTCTTGCCTTTGCCATAGGAATTCTCGGGAGCGCGGCCGTTGCGCATCTTACCATCGCGCTGGAACGAGGTTGCACTCACCTGAGCGCCATAGTTGAAGTCAAAGCGCGACAGGTTTATCACATTCTGCACCCAAGCGCGGGCAGTGACCGAGTTGATGTTGTAGTCATAACCGAAGCGGTCACCCTTGAGGATGCGGCGGTTGGGATTGTTGAGGTCGTTTTGCAACATCTCGGCATCGCCGGGGAAATCGCGCTCGGCATACTGGTCAACGTCAAGCCAGTAGCGACCACCAAGCAGGTCCTTCATAGTCTTGTAGTAGGACGAACGACTGTAGTTGGCATTCACGCCGCCTTGCAAGGTGAGCTCCTCGGTCAAGCGCATGTTGAGATTACTGCTCAGAATCCAGTTGAACTGGTTGCTGTGGCGATTCTCAATCACATAGCTCGAACCCTTGTCCTCACCACCGTTCTCATATTCCAAGTTATTCAGGTAGTTAACCTGATACAGATTGTTCCAGTTGAGCTGGCGCTTTTCCTCCATGTTGAGCCACTCCCATTCAAAAAGGTCGGCAGTTTCGGGACTGCTGGCGCGATAGTACGACGGGAGATAGCGGTAATAGTCGGGGCGAGGATCACGCGAGTTGTACCAGTTGAGTGCGCTCGATGCGTAGAACGACTTGTGGAAAGCCAAGCCGGTGTTGAGCGACACGCCGGTCTTGGGTGTCCATATCCAGCTAAGGATGGCGGTGGGGTCAAACGACTGCACAACGCGGGCATTGCGCTTCTTGCCCTCTTGCCAACCCCAGTTGGTGTTGTAGAGATTGCTTCCCGCCAGTGTGTAGGCCTCGTCAAATGTGGCCGAGTTGCTGGCTCGCTTGGTGGGGGCACCAAACACTGTGAGCGACACCGTGTGCTGTGAGTTGAACACCTTTTGCAACGCAAGGAATGCGCCCCAGCTGTTATAGAACGAGCCAGGAATGATGCCCTCGCCCGCATAGCGTGCGATAGCACTCAGCGTCAAGGCCCACCCGTGCTGGTTGAGACCGGTGCTGTAGGTCACCATGCCACGCCAGCGGTAGTTGCTGTTAGTGTAAGCTACGCTACCACGAAAGCCCGGCGCGTAGTCTTTGGCATGGGTAAAGATGTTGGTTGCACCACCCACATCGCCAAAGCCAAAGCTTGTAGCCTCGGTTGCATAACCCACGCTGCGGCTACGGAAGGCCTGGTTCATGCCACCTATCATCGAGTAGTTGAAACGACCGCGAGCGGCATCGTTGAAATTGATGCCGTTGATGTAGGTCTGGCTGTACTCGTTGTTGTAACCACGAATGCGGAAACGCATCACACTGAAGTTGTAGCTCGTGGCTTTGTAATAGGGGTTGTCGGTGGCTCCGGTGAGCGCTCCCACTTGCTGGGTGTTTCCTTCCTCGTCCTCGAGCTGCGACTCGGTGAGGACCAGATCGGTGGTCGCCTCATCGCTTGTGGTCGAGGTTGTTGGCTCCAGCTTAATTGTACCCAAGTCGTCGATGCCGTTGAGCATCTCGACAACCTGCACCAGGTCGCGATAGCCGTAACTCAAGATGAGCAGGCGGTCCTTGCCTGGCTTGGCGTCGGTGATAACGAAGTCTCCGTCGGGACCGGTAATGGCACTGGCGCCCTGCTCATCGAGCAGGACTGTAGCTCCTGCCACCGGCACATTGGTCCTGGAGTCGACCACCACGCCCCTCAGCCCTGTTTGAGCCGCTGCATGCAGGCTCAAAAAGAGTGTTAGAAGCAATAATAGTTTAAGTCTCATAGATAGTATTTGATTAATAATGTTTGTAGTCAAGCTTTAACCAGGTTAACTTAAAAAAGGTTAACACCCATTTGATTTATCATGAGCGAACACATAAAGTTTTCAAAGTTACAACATTTTTTCCACACTTGCGCACAATTGACTTAACTTTTTTTGTTTTCATTTCCATTCAACGATAGAAACCGAGCATTGGCATAATTTATATCTTCTTTGTGTTCCTTTTTTCCATTTTTTTAGTATATTTGCAACCAGTACGCAGAACTACATCTTAACATCTTAATAACAAAAAACTCTTTCAAACTATGATTAAGAAAGCTTTTTACTCTACTATTATTGCAGCATCACTGCTCTTGACAGGATGTGGAACTACCGGTCAAGGATTGCTTGGTAGCGTGCTGGGAAATAGCACAACAGGCATGGGCAATACCAACTCAGGCAGCGGCCTTGGCGGCGTGCTCGGTGGTGTGCTGGGAGGTGTGTTTAACTCCAACACCGCAGGCGGACTGCTCGACATGGTGATTGGTCACGTCAAGCTCAACCAGCAGGAACTTGTGGGAACATGGGTATATAGTGAGCCTGGGTGCGCTTTCACCAGCGAGAACCTGCTCGCCAAGGCCGGCGGTTCGGTTGCTGCCACCAAAGTGAAACAGAGCCTGCTCTCGGTCTATAATTCACTTGGGATTCAGAGCAATAACACCTATTTCACATTTGCGCAGAACGGGCAATTTGAGGCAAGACTAAAGTCGATTCCCTTCAGCGGAACCTACTCCCTCGATGCCAATAGCGGCAAGCTTAACCTCAAGACCACACTCTTCACGATTCCGGCCTATGTTACTCGCACCACCAATGGATTGTCAATCACCATGGAATCGAAGAAACTGCTGCAAGTGCTGCAAACCATCACAGCACTCACAGGCAACAACACGCTCTCTACCGTGGGAGAGTTGAGCAAGAACTTCGACGGCGTGCGCATGGGCTTCGACGTGGTTAGATATCAGTAATCCTATATTTTATCTCTCACACACATTGCCATCAGCTCGTCCTCATGTTTATCAGCACCCTACTCATTAATATGGTGATGTGAAACGACATCGTGTAATAGCATAGCCCCCTGGCTTCCATTTTTGGTGCCAGGGGGCTTTAATGTGTTAAGTGTTAATCACAAAATTAGTCGCTACGGGCATTACTTCACGATAACCTTGCGGCCACCATTGATGTAGATGCCAGCAGTGCCGGGCTTGCCATTGAGCTTCTGACCGTTGAGATTGTACCACTCGTTAGAACCGGCCTTGTCGGCGTTGATGTCGTTGATGCCGGTAACAACCTTAGAAACAACCATTACGAGAGGCTCGTTGATAGACTTCAGACCAGCAGTTGGAGCCTCCATCACAGTGATGGTGTAATCGCCGGCATCCTCAATGCGGAAGTTAGAGCCGTCGATAAGCGAGATGTTAACGTCGAGCAGGCCTTCGTTAATCAGGAAGAAGCCTACCTGGTTATCATCAACACCACCGAACCACTTCCAGCCGTTTGCGGCAGAAGCATCGAGAGTGATAACCTTGAACTCAGCGCCAGCCTCGAGATTTACTTGGCCAACGAAGATGCCGTCCTCGTTCTCAACGAGCTCGATGCGGCCACCGTCCTCGTTCTGGTTCCAATCGTTGAATGTGCCCACAACATAGAACTCCTCGTAGACAGCGGGCTCCTCATCAGCCAGAGTGGTGAAGATTGTGCTCTCGGTCCAGTCGGTCTCGCCTGAGTCGTTGAATGCCATTACTTGTACTTCATAGGTTGTCTCGGGCGTCAGGCCCTCGATAGTGAAGGGGTTGTTAACGTTGTCATGCTCAATCCAATCGGAACTTGTTTCTGCTTGCAGAATCTCGATGTCGTCAACATCGAGGATGAACATGTCGCTGATGTCGTAGTGGCGAATTGCCACGTAGCCTTCTTGTCCTGCATAGGCACTCAAGTCAAACTCATATTGCACCCAATTGACCGTTGCTGTCTGCTTCTCACCCACCATGGTGAAGTCGGCAGCATCAGTGTTGCCAGTTGTCGACACTGCCACGCCAAAGGTCTCGGCACAATAGTCAGCATCTTGTCCTTTAGCCCAGAAGGTGATTTTACCACCCAGCTGCACTTTAGGCGAAACAAGATAGTTGTCGGGGTACAGGACTCCAGAAAGATTGCTGTAAGAAGCCGAAGCCACCAAATCATGAGAGCCATTATGTCCGGCGTCTGCCAATGAGCCTTCTGCTACAAGATAAACACCGCCCACAGCTGAGCCAAGAATCCAGCCGAAACCGTCGCCATCGGCATCGATAGTTGTCCATCCGTCGAGGGTGCTCTCGTCAAAGCCCCAACTTAAGGCATCGCCCACATTGTCTACGTACTCACGATAGCGCAAGTTCCAGCCATCGTTGTTCTCGCCTGGAGTCCATGCCACATCGGCAGTGGTGGCGGTGGGCTCGGCAGTAACATCGGTGGGAATAGTGATAGCTGATGGGTCGTCAATGGTCAAGCTTACACCATCAAAGGAGTCATACATTGCAATAGTGAACTCATAGGCTACACCGCTTGCGAACACGAAGTCGTCGGCACGACCGGGAGTTGGACCATAGTCCCCAGCAATCCACATGCGGTTGCCGGGAGTGGGGTTGGTGATGCAGTAGTCATAGGTGCCAGCAGGAATGAGGATGGTAACGCTGGCATTAAAAACGATGTTTTGAGTGGTTAGCGCGCCATCGGCATTCTCAGGAATCTTGTACTCAAACTGGGCATAAATATCGTCCGACACATCGCCGCTAGTAGTAAGAGCACCACTAGTGGGAATAATGGTACCATAAGCGGTAGCATCGGCATCGAGGAGCATCTGGTAGCCAGTGCCGTCACCCCAGATGTCGGGTGCGGTGAGAGTTACTTGTGCAAAACCCTCGGGCACGTCGGCCTTGATGGCTTTGGGGGCATGAATCACAACGGCTTGGCCGGCATTGGCCTTAGCGCCTTTTTTTACTAACTGGGTTGTAGCATTTCGAGCCACATCCTTTTTCACCAGATTCTGTGCTTGCATTGCCCCGGGCATAAGCAGGGCAACAAATAACACTAAAAAGGTAATTTTTTTCATAGTTCTACTTGTTTAATAATTAATAAAAATAAACACTAAATAATGTCATGTTACAGATTTCCAATGTTGCAAATATATTACAAAAATGCTGAAAAACAAAAAAAATAGAACTTTTTTAAAAAAATCAATCTTGTCTGATTATAAATCTTCTGACCTCGGCTATGCTTTAACCTTTAACCAGTGAGCAATGACGACCGAAGCAAGAGCAGAGTGAAAGTTTACTTGCACTATGCCCTGCAAGGAGGAAGAAGGCGATGCCCAACTTAACGACTTGCAAAACTTAAAACGTAAAAAAAATCTCTCAGCTGCAGCGGCTCATGAAGTGGGCACGCACGTCGCGCCAGTGATAATAGGGAGCACAGTCGGTGGTAATGGGCAGTGTCGCCTCCCGCTCATTGAGCAGAATCTTAACCAGGATGTCATCGCTGCCGCTCTTGCGATAGTATATCAACTGCACATTAGCCGCCATGGGAAACACCTCGTAGGAGCGCCAGTGGTCGGCAAGCGTGTCGAAGTCGGTGCTTGAATAATCCATTCCATTCAACCCCATCAAGCACACCACCGGCAATACCACGCTCTCGTGGCCAAATCGCAGTGTGGCGCCATTTTCACCACCGGCAATCGCCACATCGGCGGCCTCAACCATGTTGCGCAGCAAGTGGCGATGAGCACGGGCTCCGGTGCCGCTATTGAGTGGCGTGTTGCCCGAGTAGACATACCAACGCGCATTGTTATAGGTCCAAAAGTCAACCGCATCGTCGACGGTAAACACCCCCTCATAGAGGTCTATTCCGTCGAAAGCGTGATGGCTCTGCATGTTGCTCACCACGTCGAAGAGCACATACTCAAGCCTGAAGCTGTCGATACTGTCGCGCACAAAGCGCTTGTCGGTAAAAAGACGCGAGGTCATCTTCTCGAGTTTCTTGGGCGTGAAAATCTTGCTCTTCAAGGCCTCAATTGCCGGGCGGGCAGCCTTCTGTGCCGCTATAGCAACGGTGTCGCGATAGTTCATGTAGTACATGTCGTGCTCGCTGGCGTCGGTGGTAATGCGCAAGCGCGGATTTGCCGCCTTGAATTCCTCCACCTCATTGAGCATCGACAACACACAGCGAATCACGACTGTCGACCTGGCATCAACACGGGCATCACCCTGCCACACCTGCGGAAAGTTCGCCATCATGCGACGCGCTATGCCACGATGCTGCTCGGCACCTATGTCGCTGAGTTCGCCAAGCCTGCCCTGCGAAGCCTCGAGCATGATGCGACATGCCGCCAGTACCTCCTTGCCGCGCTTGGTGAGCTTACCATTGCGCTCACCACGAGCCAGTTGCTCCACAGGCAGCGTGTAGTCGCTCGGGGCTATTAGCCATCGGCTGCCGTGGCGACCATAGTGGTTGATGAAAAACGGCTCATAACCGACCGGAGCGGCAGTGAGTTGCGGCAAGTTCTTGTCGGGGTAGGCATAGTAGTTGTTGGCACTGCGATGGATGTCTTGTTTGAAAGCTTCGCGCACACTAATGCGCTCTTGCGCGCCGGCCATCACAGCAACAACAACCAGCAACAATAACGTGAATCGTCTCATATACTAATGTGTAGATTATTATAAATTATGTATTGTGCATCATTCAAACTGTCGCTGTAATAATTGTCGCCTTGCCCTTGATGTCGAGATAGTGCACACACGCAGGTGCCAGCAGAGTTTCGCCACGGTTTATCGTGTAGAGGCGCCCGGCACCGCAATCGATAGTGGCATATCCATCGATGCACATCAGGCACAGAAACGCATCGTGAGGCATGTGGCGGGTGATCGCGCCATCTATTATTATGCGGTACACATCAAAGAAAATGCTGTTGATGAGCCTAATCTCGCCTGTGCGATTAGGATAGTGGCGCAGGCAATCGCGACTCACGGTGTAATCGATGGCATCAATGGCCTGCTCGGTGTGAAGCTCGCGGGGCTTACCATTGGAGTCGAGACGATCAAAGTCATACACCCTATAAGTGATGTCGCTCGACTGCTGTACCTCAAGCAGCAAGTTGCCGGCACCAATCGAGTGGATGCGTCCCGAGGGCAGGAAAAAGATATCGCCGGCATGGGTCTTGTGACGTGCCAGCACGTCGAGCAGAGTGCCATTCGCCATGTGCTCCAAGTATTCTTGCGGAGTGATGGTGCGACTCATGCCGGCCAGCAGCGAGGCATCATTCTCGGCTTCTATTATATACCACATCTCGGTCTTGCCGCTGCAACCATGACGGCGACGCGCCAAGTCATCGTCGGGGTGCACCTGCACACTCAGGTTTTGATGGGCGTCGATAAATTTCACCAGCAGCGGAAATTCATTGCCACACTTGCGGTACACGCGATTTCCAACCAGTTGACCCTGATACTTGTCGATGAGCTCGCGCAGTGTGAGGCCGGCATCGGCACCGCCCACCACAATCGACTCGCGACCGGCGAGTCCTGAAATTTCCCAGCTCTCGCCCACATTGCTCTGGTCAATGTCAATGCCCTTGAAGGCGGCAATCTTGTCACCACCCCACAGCACAGTCTTGAGGTTCAGGGCAAACCTGAACAACTGCGGTGATAATATTGGAACACGAGCGGGCATCTATGCAACTAGGTTGTTTTACACGAACTGCAAATTTACACAGAAAAATCGAATAATCACCATCCATAGTCCAAAATAGTTAGGAAAAACCATCGCTCTCCTCGCTATGCAACCTCCAACAAGCACTTTAAGAATAAAAAAAACTTAACATTTTACCATTTAGTGATGAATATCAAAATATATAGACTAAATTTGCACTGCTTTTTTCGCCCGTTGGCGAGAAAGTGACATTTTTAACGACAAAATGACGGCGCGCAACAAGAAAATAATGTGGTGGAGTGCAGGGGCAATTGTGGTTGCTCTTGTGCTGCTATATCTTTTTTGCCCGCCAGTGCACAAGTGGGGCAACACCCTGCTAGGCAGGAATGAGAAGGAACTGCCCAAGCCCGACACCACCAAGGTTGACGAATTTGAGTATGGGCGCCCGGTCGAGGAAATTGAAGTGGAGACAATCGATGTGCCTCGTGATTCAATGCTCGACAGCCTGGCTAAAGCCGACTCAATTTTAGCGGCAGGACTGGTGCGACCGCTCGACGGGCCTCCTCCCACCCATGTGCCTGGATTTGGCGAGGGTCCACTGCCACCTGCCCCAAGCACCGATGCTGTGCCCAACACCACCGATGAAGGCATGCAACAAGTAACGCCAGCAACCGTTGGTGATCTGGAGTTAAAACCGTCGTCAATCGCCGTGGTCAACAACCGCATCAACATGTGTCGCAACAAGTACAACAAGCTGGTTGACCTCTATGAGGAATGGGCTAAGCGCCCCACGGCCGAGATGCAGGAGATTGGCATCAAGCTCAAGGAAGAACTACTCACCGACCTCACAATGCTCATGAAACTCTCACAAAAGCATAACGATGAGGAAGGAATGGAAGCAGCAGCCGACCTGCGTCGCGAAGTCAATAAAATGAATTTCTAACAATTACAGCCGTTGGTTATTCATGAAAAAAACAAGCACCCGCAATCGCATGATTGCAGGTGCTACTTTTTTCACCTTTTTTGTAGTGGTGTGCTAAGCCTTAGCAGCCTTGCGCTTCTCGCTGATGAAGAACACGCACACAGCGCCAATTGCCAGGAACACACCGGCAAGGATGAGCATGTTGCCCTGCACGCTACCCACAGCCTTCAGCGTCACACCACCCAGAGCGGCGGCGACAATCTGTGGCAAGCAGATGGTGCAGTTGAACAAGCCCAGATAGGTTCCCATGCGGGGATTGCCCTCAAAGGCATTGGTCACCAGCGTGAATGGCATAGCGAGCATTGCGGCCCAGGCAAAACCTATCAGGAAGTAGGGCACGAACAGCAAATACTCGTTGGTGCAATAAGGAACCATAGCAAAGCCGGCACCTCCTATCACGAGGCTCAGCGCATAGGCAACCTTGATGTTCTTGAACATGGGCAGCACAAGAGCCCAAATCACACTACCAATAGCCTGAACAGCAAAGAGAACGCCCACCCAGTTACCGGCAGCCTGATAGCCCTCGCTGGCAGTGTCGTGAGTGTTCCACACGGTATCGGCGATGGTGCCGTTGGTGTAGGTCCACATGTACATGAAAGCTGCCCAGCAGAAGAACTGAACCAAGCCCACCTGGAAGAACACCTTCAAGCCATAGTTGCTGCTGTCCTTACCTGTTGCGGCGCTTGCCTTCTCGTCCTCTTCCTTAGTTGCCTCACGGAACTGAGCCATCTCGGCCGGTGTGTATTCCTTAACCTTTGCAACAGTGTAGATAACGCACAGGATAAGGATAGCAGCGCCAATGTAGAACGACCACTTCACCGAGTCGGGAACCTCGCCCTGTGGAGCGATGTTCTTGATGCCCAGCCAAGTGAACAGGATGGGGAAAATGTAGCCCACCAGCGAACCGGCGTTGCACAGGAAGCTCTGCAGCGAGTAGGCCTTGGCCTTCTGTTTCTCATTAACCATGTCGCCCACCATCATCTTGAAGGGTTGCATAGCCATGTTGATACTGGTGTCAAGGAACATCAGCGAGATTAAGCCAAAGGTCATCGCAGCACTCACCGTCAGCCCGAAGCTGCCAGAATTGGGGAGCATGCACATCACCAGCACGGCCACAGCGGCACCCACCAGCAAGTAGGGGATGCGGCGGCCCATGCGTGTCCAAGTCTTGTCGCTGAAATAGCCCACCAGAGGTTGCACCACCATTCCCATGAGTGGCGGCAAAATCCAGAAGTAGCTCAGGTTGTGAGGGTCAGCACCCAGCGTGGCAAAGATGCGGCTGATGTTGGCACTTTGCAACGCATAGGCAATCTGCACTCCAAAGAAGCCAAAGCTGATGTTTATCAGCGTTGATAGTTTTAAATCAGGTTTCGTTTTCATTGTCAACAATTTTATAGTGTGTTACATGTATCTCTAGATTTTAACAAAACAACAAGGGAACTTCGTTGCTCGAAGTCCCCTGTGTTTCAGTACTCGGAGTGGGACTTGAACCCACACAGCCGCAATGGCCAAGGGATTTTAAGTCCCTCGTGTCTACCGATTCCACCATCCGAGCAGCTATCAGTGTAGACCTATTTTGATTGCGTCCTACAAAAAATGCGATGCAAAGATAATAGCATTTTTTGGGTTTTGCAAAAAAATGTGAGGTTTTGTTGCTGAAGAGTCAACAAGCTAATGCTTTTTGCTGCTTGAAACATCACAAGAGACCCCCATGTGTGGCACTTGTGTTGCTCACCTTGCGAGTCTCTTGTGTGTGTGATTGATGTTGAAGCTCAGTTTTATTTAAGCTTGCAGTAACCGTAGGCGGCGTTTTCGCCAAGTTGCTCCTCAATGCGGAGCAGCTGGTTGTACTTGGCCATGCGGTCGGTGCGGCTCAGCGAACCGGTCTTGATTTGGCCACTGTTGGTAGCCACGGCGATGTCGGCGATGGTAGTGTCCTCGGTCTCACCACTGCGGTGCGATGTCACGGTGGTGTAGCCGTGGCGATGTGCCATCTCAATGGCATCGAGAGTCTCGGTGAGCGAACCAATCTGGTTAACCTTAATCAGGATAGAGTTGGCGGCACCCATCTTGATACCCTTCTGCAGGAAGTCAACGTTGGTAACGAAGAGGTCGTCACCCACGAGCTGGCAGCGGTCGCCAATCTTGGCAGTGAGCTTAACCCATCCTTCCCAGTCGTTCTCGTCGAGACCATCTTCAATCGAGTCGATAGGATACTTGTTGATGAGTTCCTCAAGATAAGCAATCTGCTCATCGTCGCTAAGCTTCTTGCCGTTAGGATCTTTCTGCTTGCCATCCTTGAGTTGCTTGTAGTCGTAGTAGTACTTGCCATCCTCGATTACAGCAAACTCGCTAGCTGCGCAGTCCATAGCAATCTTCACGTCCTTTCCGGGCTCATAACCGGCCTTCTTGATGGCCTCAACGATGCTGTCGAGAGCATCCTCAATGCCGTTGAGTGCGGGAGCGAAACCACCCTCATCGCCCACTGCTGTGCTCAGGCCGCGAGCCTTGAGAAGCTTGGCGAGGTTGTGGAATACCTCGGCACCCATGCGAATGGCTTCCTTCTCGGTCTTTGCGCCCACAGGACGAATCATGAACTCCTGGAATGCGATGGGGGCGTCGCTGTGAGCGCCACCATTGATGATGTTCATCATTGGCACAGGAAGAACATAGGCGTTGGCACCGCCAATGTAGCGATACAATGGAATGTTAAGGTGCTTGGCGGCTGCATGAGCTGCTGCGAGCGAAACGCCCAGAATGGCGTTGGCGCCCAACTTACTCTTGGTCTTGGTGCCATCGAGCTCAATCATGCGATTGTCGAGCGCGCGCTGGTTGAGCACGCACATGCCTTCCACGTGGGGGGCGATGATATTATTTACGTTCTCAACAGCCTTCTGAACGCCCTTGCCCAGATAGCGACCCTTGTCGCCGTCGCGAAGTTCGAGAGCCTCATTCTCGCCTGTCGATGCGCCACTGGGCACTGATGCGCGACCCATTACGCCATTTTCGAGTGTTACTTCAACCTCAACAGTGGGGTTGCCACGAGAATCCAGAATCTCTCTTGCATGAACTTTTGAAATCTTCATAATTTCTTTTTATTTAAGTAGTTAAAAAAGTGAATTTTTGTTTTTATAGTTGCTCCTGTCTTTTTCGGAGTGCAAAGTTACACAATAAGTTGCAGTTGTGCAAAGTGCACATTATTTAAATAATGTGAAACGAGTGCTAACGATTGCTCAAACCCCATTGGCATTGAGAGGAAATGCTTGCTGTGCAAACGCCTCAGTTCACCACTTTAATGGGATACTGACGATAATGGGCAACGCCATTTTTTTCCACCATCAGCACTATTGTGGCATAGCCTTGCGACTGAGGCGCGATTTCAATGCTCTGAACTCCGCCCGAGGTACTGCTTATCGCCTGCAAAACCCGCTGGTTATCGACAACGGCACTGAATCCGCTCGCCACAGGCTGGTCGGTGTGCTGATCGATTGCGCTGAACACCGGATGAGTGCCCGAGAGCGGCAACACCGTGCCCATAGCGCCGCCATCTTGATTTACAAAGGAGAATGAGAGAATAATCTTTAATTCACCCATAATGTGCTTGTAAATCACAGTAATGTCGGCGGCATTCACAGCACCATCCTGATTAACGTCAAACTGGTTAGCCGGCCCCGAACCGTAATAACCCAAAATCCACCTGTAGATAAGTGTAATATCGGCCGAGTTCACCACCTTGTCGCCATTGATGTCGGCACCATTACTCACGTAATGGCTAGGATTAATATTGCCAAAGTTCTTCCACAAGGGGTGGGCTTTGTAATCGTCGACGGCTTGTTCAGGAACCCGCAACATGATAGTTGCCATGGCCACACCCTCAAAGCTGTCGTTGTCAACCAGTGGAGGTTGCTCATTGCTCAGCCACAATTGCTGCAATGTGGGGCAGTTTTTAAACACCCGGTGACCGAAGTTGCTCACATGTGAGGCGAAAAACACCTTTTGCAACGATGTGCAACCCTCAAAGGCTTCGTCGCCCAAGCTATTGACGTTCTTGCCAAGCATGGCCACCGTGAGTGAGCTGCACCCCTTGAAGGTGCGGGCACCTACCCTATTCAACGCTCCGTGCGACAGTGGGAAACTTGTTAATGCAGAGCATCCCTCAAAGGTCTCATTTCCAATGGTAATGAGCCTGTCGCCACCGTTGAAAGTGTCAATACCGCTATTCCTAAATGCACGGTTGCCAATGGTAAGCACCGTTATGGCATTATCGACACGGCACAGCGATGTGCAACCTTCAAAGGCTCCGTCGCCAATCACGCGAAGGCGGGAGTTTGAAACCAGCTTTTGCAGATTCACGTTACCGGCAAATGCCTGCGGCATAATGCTATCCACGCGACTATCGAGAGTGTAGGAGGCATTTCCCTTGGTGCGCAAGTAGTAATATAGGCGAGCTCCATTTCTAGAGGTAAGCACATCGTCTTGCAGCACAAAAGCTGTGTTGGCTTCGCTCAGAGTAATTGCAGTCAGCTCGGTAAACGCCGCGAGCGGATTGATTCCCTCGCTGGTGTCGATGTGCTGCAACTGGCTATTAATATTTATAGTCTTAACTAACCGGGCAACAGAGCCGGTGCTGGTGTTCTTGATGCTCGTGAGCTTATATTGCACGCCGCTCAGCGTTACCCCTTGCGGCAAGTCAAGCACCCCAACGGCACTCACCGCCTGAGGTTCAATATCAATGAGTATCACGTTGTTGTAACTGTCCCAGTCAAAAGTAAAATCCGGATTGTGAACCACGTTGTTGCGTTCGACAATGCTGGCAAAATCTTTCCACACACTGGCCTCCCTATAGGCTTCGGTCGCCCCTATTGGCACCTGTAACTGCACTGTCGACTTGTTGATTGCACTAAGCACGCTCGCGTCAACCGTTGCCGGCACAGCGGCGCGATAGTTGATTCTTGCCAGATTGGTTCCGGCAAAGCACCCTTCGCCCATCTCCTCCACGGTGGCGGGTAAAGTCAGGGTCTTCAAGTGGCTTGCGCCTTCAAAGGCATGCGCCCACAGTGTGGTCACGCCAGCCGGGCAGTAAAAGATTTCGGTTGTCTTCCCCATGGGGTAGATTGCAACAGCTATCATGGAACCTTGCAGGCTGGGGCGTTCCACATCGTTAACGAGTTCAATAAGGACACCGTCGGCCGACGCATAGTAGAGCGAGCCTTCCACAACATTAATTGCTTGAAGTGATGACGCTCCCACAAAGGCGTGCGGCTCAACCCTTGCCACCGAGCGTGGCAAGGTAATGCTATTGAGACTGGTGCAAAGAGCAAAAGCGCGGGTGGCAATGTGCCTGAGGCCATGTGTCACCTCCACTTGCCTGAGGTGTGTGCATCCTTCCATCACACTCTGCTCTAGCGACACCAGCGTCGACGGAAGACTTATTGCCGTGAGCGCCGTGCATCCCCTGAACGCAGCCTCACCTATCGAGATGAGTCCTTCATTGAGTGTCACCTCATTCAGAGTAAACGCTTGAGCAAATGCCTCGTCGCCAATGCTTGTGAGGTTTGTGGCGTTGGCTGTGTTAAGCGTTGTCACACCGCTGCTCTTGAATGCGCCACCGGCAATGGAGGTAACTTGATAGTGCTTACCATCGCAGGTGGTCACGCCCGGTCTCACATTCACCACGCTCTTGGCCGTGAGGCATCCGGTGAGTGCCACCGTGTTGCCCGACGTTTTGCAGTAAGTGAAATTTTGGGCATCAATCATGGAGTAGGAAAGTTCGGCTATCGCATAATCTCGCCACCCGTTGGCGTTGCTATAGGCCTGTGCTACCGCGCCTGGCACCACACCTCGCGGCACCATTATCGTCACTTGCGACGTGCCAAGTTCAAATGGATCGCCCATCAGAGCCAGAGGAGCATCGCGCATCACAGTGAGTTTCGTGAGCGACTGGCAACCGGCAAAGATGCTGTTTCCCAACGATTCCAAGTTAGCCGGAAGCACTATCTGCTCAAGTGCCGAGCAATCGGCAAAGGCGCGTGTGCCCAGGCTGGTCATGCCCCCTGTGCCGTCAAGATCGTTGCCGGCAACCCATTGCACCTGTGCCAGGCTGGTGCATTGCATGAAGGCACCGGTGCCCACCTCGAGCGGATGGGTGTTGTGCATGGTTACCTTGTTCAATGCCGGGCATTGGGCAAAGGCATAGTCGCCCACGCTCGTGACAGCCGCGGTAATGTCGATTTCCTTGAGAGCGGTGCATTCAAGAAAGGCGCGTTTACCCAGCCTCTCAACATTGGGGCCAAGGGTCACCTTGCTCAGGTTGCTACAGTAGCGAAAAGCGTTGTCGCCAACGGCCGTCACGCGGTAGCTCTTGCCGTCATTGGCAGTGATGCTGGCAGGGATTGTAACTGCGCCACTGTAGCTGTTGTAGCTTGAGCTCTTGTAGGTAACTGTAGCAGTGAGTAGCTGTGGATTAAGGTCATAGGCAATGCCATTGCCGGCCACATAGTCGCTCGCAAAAGCGGCTAAGCTTGGTGCCGCCAGCGCCACAATAATCATCACTAGCCTAGTGATGTTTCTCTTGAGTGATTTATTGTTCATCGTTGTGTGCATCTTTGTTCTTCATAATTTCATGGCAAGGAGCACGGTGCTCATCTTGAGCATCGGGCCACGAAGCCGGTGGCAGGTGCGACGCGCGATTTAACTTTTTCCCACATTACATTCTACCATATTTTTAATAACGTGTAAAGATAGATATAAATTATCACAATTCACTAATAAATAACCATTTTTTAGATTAATGCCATTATTTATAGTAGTTACCGGCCACCATCTCAACTGTTAAATATTGTACCCAATAGTTAATTTATGAGCATTTGTCACCACATCTTCACGTTATCACCTATCACCTAAGACCACCCAATCAACTGTATTACATGGTTTTAGACAAATTACATTCATTTACACTCCCGAGTTGACTAAAAAATCAAAACTTTTGGAAGTTTGAACATTTTTACATAATTTTGAAGGCAAATATTTAAATTTGTCGCCATAGGAGAGTAAATTAAAGATAATTGAAACCAGCAATCATATATAAACCATTTTTTATATAACCATTAATTAACTCAATTGTGTAACTAAAAAACTAAGCATTTATGAAAAAAGTTTTATTAGCTTTAGCATTATGCGTGTCTTTTAGTGGGATGGCACAACTCGTCAATGTTGCTTCAATCGAAAAAGTAAACATTCCCGAGAATGCCGCCGCCAAGGTTGCAGCCATCAGTCCCCAGGGAGATTATATCCTGGTGACAACCGACTTCAACCAAGGTCTCACTAAACATGACTTGGGCACCGGAACCCAGCAGGTAATAACTCGCGCTCCGGGTGCCGGTTTTGACGCAAAGATTTCGAGCGACGGCAGCACCGTAGTCTATCGCGAGAAATCGACCAAGAACCGATTGCAGATGACTGCCGTCAAGAGCAAGAACCTGACAACCGGTGCTGAGCAGCAACTCGTGAAACTCTCGCGCAACGTGCAGGGAGTGGCAATCGAGGGCAACACCGCAATTGCCGTGGCAGGTGGCAAGATTGCCAAGAAAGCAATCGATGCCGGCAAGGCCAAAGTGAGCGCACCGGTGCTCTCAACAGCCAACTACAAGATTTACATCACCCGCGACGGCAAGACCACTGAACTTGCTCCCAAGGGTAATGGCTACCGCTACATCTGGGCTTCGCTTTCGCCCGATGCCACACGGGTGCTCTTCTGCTGCAGCGGCAATGGGGCCTATGTGTGCAACATCGACGGCAGCGGTCTAACCAGCCTGGGCAACTATCGCGCTCCCAAGTGGATGGGCAACGACATGGTTGTGGCTATGGACTGCCGCGACAACGGCGAGGTGTTCACATCGAGCGAAATCGTGGTACTTGACCTGAAAGGCAACAAGCAAGTGGTTACCGGCAACGACGTGATTGCCATGTATCCACTGCCTGCCCAGGGCAAGATTGCGTTCTCAACACCCACAGGCGAGGCCTATATTATTAACCTTAAATAATGGAGGAACTGAATCATGAAGAAATTATTATTTTTAATGGCAGCAGCCCTTGTGGCTGGCCTGGCTTTGCAAGCTAAGACTGCCGATGAGTTCCGCATTTATCTTAACCCGGGTCACGGCAGCTACGGCGCCAACGACAGGCCCATGAAGACCATTGGCCACCCCAACACCGGCGTTCTCAATGCCGAGGGCACAACATGGATTGATACCGACACGCTCGGCTTCTATGAGGGACGCGGCACGCTGCCCAGGGCTTTTGCCATTGGCAACTACCTCAAGTCGGTAGGTGTCAAGAGCGAGAACATCGTTTATTCCCGCCTGGCCAACGGACCGTGGCCTTACACTACACCTAACAGCGAATATGACCCCGATGCCATCTTCAACAAGAACCTTGCCGACATTTGCGAGGAGGTGGAAGAAGGCAACTACGACATGTTTATTTCATCGCACTCCAATGCTGCCACCGACGGCACCAGCACCAACTACCCGCTATTCCTTTATCGTGGCTATGACACCGGTAACACTGGCGATGCGGGCTATAACGGACCCGCTGTTGCCGGCAGCGACGAGATGGCACGCACTGTGTGGCCATTCCACCACATGGGTGAGATTGAGCCACAGAGCCATTACAGCCTGACCAACATGAACGTGCGAGGCGACATCAGCTTCTATGGCAGCTACAGCACCAGCACCCGCAACAACGGAAACCAGTACAGCGGCTACCTTGGCGTGCTCAAGCATGGCACTCCGGGCTACCTGCTCGAGGGATTCTTCCACACCTATCAGCCTTCGCGTCACCGCGCCTTGAACTTCGACTATGACCGCCTGGAGGGCTTGCGCGAAGCACGCGGCGTTGCCACCTACTGGGGCTTCAACCTCAACGGCAAGGGTGAGATTGCAGGTACAGTTAAGGACCTGCACGAGAAGATTGTCAACAACCTCTACAACTATGCCTACGGCAGCGACGACCAGTGGTTGCCAATTAACGGAGCACAGGTAGTGCTCAAGAAAGACGGTACCGAGGTTGCTACCTACAACGTCGACAACGAGTGGAACGGATTCTTCGCTTTCTTCAATCTGGAACCGGGCAACTACACCCTGGAGGCCACAGCCGAGAGTTATAAGCTGCTCGAGGAACCCGTTACCGCCACAGTGACAGCCAACAACACATGCTTCTCGTTTATCAAGCTTGAGAACGAGAACTATGTGCCCGAAGAGATTGTCTACGAAAACTATCCCGACCCAGTTCAACCCGGCTACTTGAAGCTCGCAGGTGAGTTTGTATTCGGTCAGGACGAGGGCACCACTTATGCCGACCTCGTGGGCAACGTGGCTCAAATGCTGCAATATGGCGACTCAACCATCGTGCTCACCCACGAGGGCACAGCAGCCCACCTCTACATCGTGGACAACAACACCAAGCAGGTGGTTAAAGAACTTAGCACCACTGGCCTGTTCACCATGGAAGGCAATCCCGGCTTCTACAACCAGATTGGTTCTATTGCTCTGAGTGCCGACCGCAAGCTCGTGGGCGTTACTGCCGTGCGCACTTCCTATGCCGACGGCAACGTGCAGACCGGCTACCAGCGAGGCACAATGCACGCCTACTACTGGAACGACTTTGATGCCGACCCGACAGACTGGTTCTCAACCACCTATTCCAGCAACTGGTACAATAGCGACTTGGGATTCGGTGTGGCCGTGAGCGGTCCCATCAACGACTGCATGGTGTGCGTTCCTGCTCCCACCAGCGGCAGCAGCCGCGGCATTCGTCCGGCCTTCTTCGCTATTCAGGACGGCAATGTAGTGAGCACCAGCCGTGCCAACGCCAATGCCACCATTGCTCTCACCGAGCTGGGCGACCCATTGGCTACCGAGGGCAACATCGACGGATATCCAGTTGATAACTACGGCCGCATCAAGGTGGCTGTATCGCCCTTCGACGACAATGCGTTCATCATTGGCGGCTCCAAGACCGGCAAGCTCTATGAGTTTGCAATCACTGCCGATGGCGGAGTTCCCACCTACCACACTTTCTCGGCCGAAGAATTGCTGGGCAACGGCTTGCAAATCTTCAAGTATGCCAACCACACCCTCATGGTTACCCCCTATGGCACTGCCGGCAACGTGAAGGGTATCAAGCTTTATGACATAACCGATGGTCTTGCAAGTGCAACACTCATCAAGACCGTCAACACCGACCTCAACGCTGCCGCTGGAGCTCCCGCTTTGATGGAAATCACTGCAGGACAAGCACCATTCGCATGGGCTGGAGCCACTGTAAACCAAGAGGACATCCACGCCTATCTGCTAGGCAGCGACGCCAATGTAGTTAAGTTTGCCACCGACGACGAGCAGCAACCTGTGGTTAAGGGTATCTACGCCTACGACCTGCGTTACGTCGACAACGGCGACAGCTACACATTCACCTTTAAGGCCAACGACGATGCCAACGAGGCATTTATCACCTTCCGCGACATCGACACCAACGAGCAACTCGCCGAGTTCCCAATCGCCGACGTTGTGCATGGAGCCAACGAAATCACCATTCCTGTTGATCAGCTCCCAGCACCTGTCGAGGGCGTTGAGGGTTATCTCATGAAATGGGAAATCACCCTCGTGGGCGACCCCATCGCACGCATCGACCTGCTCAACAACCCCGACGAGTGGCACAGCACAACCTCGCTGTTCTCAACCGTCGACAACTATCCTGAGAGCGAGTTCTTCGGACGCATTTATGTAAACGAGCGCGCCGGACAGCCCAACGAGAACAATGGTCTGTGGATCTACGACCAAGACTGGAACAAGGTTAACAGCACCGTGCTGCGTGGTGGACTCGACCTGCGCTCGCCCTACCGTGTGGCTGTTGCTCCCGACGGATTTGTATTCCTAGCCGACTGGAGCGATCCAGGATCGGGCGTTTATGTAATGGATCCCGCCAACCCCGAGGGTGAATTCACTCAGTTCTTCAATGGTACCCGCGACGGCAACGGACTCTTCACCAACGCCGACGGCGCCGGCATCGGCAGCTCGTCGACAGGCATCGGCTTCACCGGCAAGGGTGCCGACACCAAGATGTATGCTCATCTCGAGGACCGCGGCGAGGCAATCTTTGTCTACAACGTGGGACAACCCGACGGCACAATCATGCACTCTTGGACCGAAGAACCCATTGCCACTGGTGTTACCATGGCTAACGGCAACGTGAGCATCGCCGAGGATCCAACCAACGGTGGCGTGTGGATTTCGCAAATTCGTGGCTCCGGCAACAACCAGGCTGGTACACCTTCGTTCTACTACTACTCGCCCGAGGACGGTATCACCTTCAACTCAGGTCGCGACCTGCCCGACCTCAACGGTACGCTTGGCGCAGGCCTGGCAGTAAGCCCCGACGGCACCGAGCTTGTTGTCAACAACGGTGAAGGAAAACTTGAGTTCTTCAACCTTGAATGGAACGGCAATACACCTGTTCTCACACCCAAGGGATATACCTACACCGCCGGCGTGCGTCGCACCAACGGCACAGGTCACACCAACTACATCTATCAGATTCACTACGACTGGGGTGGAAACCTCATTTGCTCAGGCGACAAGATGGGTGTTTACTCTATGCCTACCGACAATAACCGCCACACCACTCCCGCCAAGATGGAATATTCAGTGCGCACTGGCATCAACAACCTTGCTGTCGACGCCAACAAGAAGGTGGTTTCGGTTAAATATGTCAACATCGCCGGCATCGAGTCGACAACTCCATTCCAGGGTGTGAACATCGTAGTTACACGCTACGACGACGGCTCACAATCCACAACCAAGGTTATCAAGTGATAATCTAAACCTCTAAACACAATTATAGGCTCTCACACACTGTTGCGAGAGCCTATTTTGTTTATTGTAATAACACAAAAAAACCATCTCAAGGATTAGATATTTTGAGATGGTAATTAAGTAAACTCAATGATAATATCTTGATATCATCATTCTAAATCAATCAATTTGAACCTATAAGCCTTGCCTATGAGTTCGGCAACGTTGCGCGAGTCTGTCTTGTGCAACAATTGCTTGCGATGATATTGAACAGTATTTATCGAGATATACAACTTCTCGGCAATCTCGCGACTGCTCAAACCCTCTACAAGAAACCTAAGAACTTCACGTTCTCGCACCGTCAAATCTTTAATGGTGTTTGTCATATGATTACAATCTATTAAATTTTCTCTATTAAGCAGTCGCAAAATAAAAACATAATGGTATTATTTCCAAATAATTACAAACTTTTTTCGTCAAAATTTAATAAAACTACCCCTTTTAGTAGCATAATTGTGATAGTTTTAACCTGCGCATTTTCAACTGCATTTTTCAACTACCCAAAAACGCCTACAAATTGTAATAGCGACCCTTGTAATGTTACAAAAAGGCACTTTTTTGAAAAAAAATTGCAAAAAAATTTGCCAGTTCAAA